>NZ_WTKS01000006.1:0-249220 GCF_011378625.1 Pseudoalteromonas sp. c7(2019)
TATTATCAGATATTTTCCAAATTCAAGAGGTGACTCTTAGCGCGTAGCGTTAAAGTTGAGGCACCTTGCGCAAAGAAAATGGTAGCACTACGTGCTTGTCATTGATTCTTTGCACCTAATTTGCTTGGTGACAATAGCGTTTTGGACCCACCTGACTCCATGCCGAACTCAGTAGTGAAACGAAACAGCGCCGATGATAGTGTAGCATTTGCTATGTGAAAGTAGGACATTACCAGGCTTCAANGAAAGCCCGAATCTAACGATTCGGGCTTTTTTACGTCTACAGAAAAGTAAAATACGCACAATTAACACACACTCACATCTACACCATCACGTAGCGCAGCGACTCCTGACGTTAAAATCACAACAAAAACCCTCAATACCCCAGTCGGCCAATAAATTAGCATTTGCTACGTAACTTTCTACTGCTGTGGGCACTATGACATCACCAGGCTTCAAATTGTAGAAAGCCCGAATCTAACGATTCGGGCTTTTTTACGTCTGTAGAAAAGTGAAATGCGCGCAATTAACACACACTCACATCAACACGCAGGGCGGGCGAGCAAAGCGACTCCTGCTGTTAAAATTATAAAAACCTACGCTCTACGATGAGTGCGCAGTATTTTCACTATGACTCTCCACCGCTGAAGGTATCATGACATCACACAAGCATTAAGTTGTAGAACTCCCGAACCTAACGAGCTGCGCTTTTTACATTTTTAGAAAAGTGATTCAGGTAATCCGCTATGGCGAAGCGTCTCTCAATGAATAATCTACTTAATTTAACGAGTTAAAGTGGCATCGCCGATGCGAGTGTCGTCTTTCACTGTGACTTCCTAACGCTGAGGGTACTATTGCACTGTACAAAGCTTCAAATTAAAGAAAGTCCTAACCGAAATAGTCGTTTTTTTTGCATATATAGAATGTAAAAATATGAGTGAATAATATCAATTCAAATATATAAGCAGATTGGTATTATATAAAAAGTATGAGATCCTCATAAATCAAAGTTATTTTAAATTAATGGTATGAGTTAATGATTACTCGTTAACAAACCTCTGACTTAACTTGTTTATGGAGGCAATGAATACTAATATAATTTCATGACCTTATAACTAAAATTTATTGAGTTAGTTGTTTTAAAATTACTACCAATAATGATTGTGAGCTGTAACTAGATGCCCTATGAAACATTTTTAGATGACTCTACTTCGCTAGTTGAATTTACACGTATTTACTTAGCTGTTTTTTATACTTTTGTTGCGGGGTTTTATACATTTAGAATTATTTATAAAAATAGAGACACACCATCAGGCGTTATTTATCCCGGAGATAAGTTTTGTACTAGTTGGTGGAACCATATGGTTTTTAAGTTTTTCAGGGCTGCTATTTGGTTTGTATGTGTAATTAGAGTATTTGTACCTGAGTTAGATAGCTACCTTGGGCTATTTCCAATTCTCAATGGCTGGCCAGGTGTATTATTTGGCGATATTTTATTGAGTGCAGGTTTTATTTTGACGATGTTTGTACATTTTCATATGGCAGCACTTTGGCGTTCAGGAATTGATCCTAAGGGACCGCATGAGCTTAAAACATCAGGGTTATATGAATATTCTAGAAACCCGATGTATTTAGGTGTTGTAGCTGCACAGGTGGGTTTCTTTTTAGCCTTACCTAGTATATTTAGTTTGACCTGTTTGGTTATTGGTTTTATAGCTATATATAGACAGACGTTAGTTGAAGAAGCTCATTTAGCTCATCGCTTTTCAACACAATATAAAGAGTATAAACAACTAGTCCCTCGCTGGTTATAGCTTGGGATTGAGCTTTAAATACATGAATTTTTAACGCAAGAGTAAAGAGGTGTTCTGTGTTGAATTGCTAAAATCCAGCACAATAGACATAAATCAGAGCACTTTTTTTTGTTTTATATACTTTTTTATAAATTCTTTTTTAGAAATTGCCTTTGAAAAAATGTAGCCTTGAATATAATCGCAAGCAAGCTGCTTTAATAGATCATACTGTTTTTGTGTTTCAACACCTTCCGCTACCACCATTACATCTAGGTTGTGAGCCATAGTTATAATAGCCTTCACGAGAGCAATACTATTATCGTTTGATTCAATATCGCTTATAAATGAGCGATCTATTTTTAAAATATCTATATCTAAGCGCTGTAAATACGCCAAAGAAGAATAACCAACACCAAAGTCGTCAATCGCTATGTCTATATTAATAGTGCTTAAGCGTTTTAATTGTCGCTGTATTGACGAATCTGGATCCATTAAGGTATTTTCAGTGACTTCAATTAAAATAGTGTTGGCGGGTAGTTGGTACTTTTTACTTGCAACAATCCATTCATCCACCCAGCAACCAGTGCGGTCAATTTCAAGAGGTGATGTATTTACACTGACTTGAATTGTCTTTTCACTTAAAACATTGAATAGGACGGTATCTTGAATTGCTTGAGACTTTACCCATTGGCCGATATCGTTTATCAATCCGTTTTTTTCAGCAACAGGTATAAATTCATTGGGCCCTATTAGGCCTCGTTCAGGGTGGTTCCAACGAATAAGGGCTTCAGCTTTTGGTACTGATTTCCCATCAATTGAAAATATAGGTTGGTAATATAATTCAAATTGGTTTTTTACAATTGCAGTGCGTATCTCTTCTATCAGGCGACGCTTTTCTGTGGCTTTTTCTTCTATAGCATAGGAGAAAAACTCATAGCGATTCCGCCCTTTATTTTTAGATAAATACATCGCTTGATCAGCACGTCTAACAAGCTCTTCTACTGTTAAACCATCAACAGGGAAAAACGTTAAACCTATGCTTGCGGTAACATAGACTGTTTCTTTTTTTATATTAATACTCTGCATTAAACTACTTTTTACAGCTTCGGCAATTTTTGATGCTTCATCAGGGCTACTTACACCCTCTAAAATTAATGTAAATTCGTCTCCACCCAAGCGTGCTACTGTATCTTTTGTTGTTATACAGCTTTGCAGCCTCGTTGCTACCTGGTGTAATAATAAATCACCGTAGTCATGTCCAAGGCTGTCGTTTACTTCTTTAAAACCATCTAAATCTATAAATATAAGTGCGAATTTCATTCCTTTAACACTTACTAAGCTTTGTAGTTTTTCGTAAAAATACCGTCTGTTCGGCAAATCAGTTAACCCGTCTTGGTAAGCATATTGTTGCAACTGAATATTTGCATTTTCAAGTTCATTAGTACGAAGCCTAACTTGGTTTTCTAATGAACTTTCTCTTTGCTCAATGTTGTATAGCATATCGTTAAAACAAGAAGTTAACTGTCCGACTTCATCTTGTGATAGTTGTTTAGCGCGTAAACTATAATCATGTGACGTTGTTATTTTATTTGCTGTTTGTGCTAAATATAAAATAGGGTTTAAAAAGCGGCGCCTTAGCAAAAGGGATAAAATGAGGCTGATAGCAAAGGTAAAGACCATCAAAATCATTATAAATTTAAAGTAAAAAGTGATTCTGTCTTGAATGTAACTGTTGTTAGCGCGTATTTTTAATACGCCATAATCATGCATATCGAGCTGAAGGGGGGTATTAACCTCAATGCTTTGTTCTATTTCTTCATTTTCGGCTTGAGCAATAACAAGTTGTTCACCAGTCATACTCGTTACCATTATACTAATAACATCTGAGCGTATAAGTATTGGGTTTATAAGCTCTTGTACTGCATCTATATCATTAAACATAAGTGCAGCAGTTATATTGGGTGAAAGCATTTTAGACAGCGACCCCAGGCTTTCTATTTGTTCTTCTTTAGCGCTGGTGATTTCATAAGCACTAAATACAATGGTTACTGTAGCGGTTGATACAAGTGCGACACTCATTAAGATGAATAATAATTTTTTGCTCATTGTATTTAATGCAAATAGTTTTTTCATTGCATTACCTATCTACAACGCGTGCAAGTCGTAGTACTTTTGAACTCATAGTAATGCCTGCATCTTTAAGCTGTTGTGGTGCAATTTCAAAGCGAATTTTACCACTGGAAAGAAAGAATCTGATATGGCCGCCATTTTCAATAAATGAGTCTGTTTCACCAATGACCATAATATTTTTTAGATCTAAAGGAGTTATGTTTTGCCACTGAGCAAATGTATCTGAGGTGATAAATAGCATGTTACACGCAGATGTTGTGACTTCATCAATAGTGACTAATTTATTATGTAAAGGTAATTTTTTTATAGTGCGATTTTTTAGAGCGGTGTTAGCCACATCAATAAAGTATTTATCAGGGCTACAAATAGTAAATTGATCAAGGGGCTCTAAATGAGAATCCCAGTGTCCAAAACGTGCAAAGTTATACAAGAAGCCTGCTTTTAGCATGTATTCTTTTTCAACAGCGTCAACGCTGGTACTTAAAAGTACCAAGGCTATTAAGCTTCTGTGAATTAGATTTCTTAATTTAATCATCTAATTAGCTTAGAAATTTGCTGAAATTGTAAACGTAATACATTCATCAATATAGTTTGGTAATGTATAGGTTTCGCGCGTATTACTGTACTCAATATGTGAACCTGAAAATAGGTTTTTACCCGAAACTGCAGTAGACCACACAGGAGTAGCCTGCCAATTCCAACTAATATCTAACGTTGTGTAATTATCAGTATTATATGCATTTGAGTTTACTGCTCGTAATGTCGCAAACACGTTATGGTTGGTTAAAAAAGAATAATCGGCTTTTGCAAATAACTGCCTGTTTTTAGAGTCATACCCGATAGCGGGCTCTACTCTAGGAGGTAAATCGTAGTTATAATCGGTGTAACTATAACCAAACTCAGTATTGAGATTATCAATTGGTTGCCATGATACTACTAAGTCGAACCCTTTAGTGGTTGTGTCTGCTACAGATGCAAAGTCTAAATCTATACGAGTCATTGTTAGTGCTTGAAATACTTCTGGAATTCTCCCTGCTAGAAATAAATCAAGTATAGGAGTGAATTGTTCAGCATGCGTATTCATATCAATAACCGCTACGTTTTTAGCATCGGTATAATAAGTAGAAAGATCTAATGACCAATCGTTAGCAGTAAAACGGTAGCCTAATTCATAAGATAGATAGTTTTCTGATTTAACTTTGTCATTACCATTTAGGTAAGTTGCAATTCGGTAGTCGTCTATTTGGTCAAAGCCTGAACTTAAACCGGTAAGATCTTTAATTTCTGTACCATTAACTTTAAAGTTGTCGTTAAACTCAATTAATGTTGGTGTACGTACACTTCGCGATATTGCGCCCCAGGTAAGGTGGTTATCTACTGGTTTGTATATAAGTCTTGCTGATGGTTGATTTTCCCAGCCAGTTAAATCGTTATGATCAAGCTTAGTACCAACAATAAAGTCGAGAGTGTCAGGAGTCACATTGTATTGAGCTTGAACAAGTGCACCATATTGTTTGAGGCTATCAAAGTTTTTATCGCTATCTAAAAATACACTTTCTGCGAAAGATATAGAATTGTATCGGTAGTTCAACCCCCAATCTAACTGTAGAGATTGATATATAAAGTTCATTTGATAATCAATATCTATCGATTCAAAGTCTTCTTTAATATAATTTTGAGAGCCATTTTGTTTAAGCCAAGAAATTTGTAGCATTTGATTGGCATCTGGCGACATTCTGTTTTCAAGGCGCGCCATTATGCGCGAGTCTGTTCGCTTTAAATCATCTGAAAATGAAATGTTTTCGTTGGTTTCATCGACAACACCTCGGTAGTTTTGGCCAAGTGTGGAATGAGTTACATCACCCTGAAGTAGTGCTGACCACTCATCATTAGGGGTAAAGTCAGCTCTAAAACCTAAAGAGTTTTGTTTGGTTGTGTCATTAGGGGGAAGTGAGATGCCTTTTTGGGATTCATTCGCATCTTTTAAGTGCCCATACACTCGGTAGCTGCCTATGTTACTTATATCACCACCGTAGCGAAGATTAGCATCAACATTTATTTGATTACCAGTTGTTACACTTGCGTGTCCACCGCGAGTATCAATACTATTTTTAGTAATGATATTAATAACGCCATTATTTGCGTTACTTCCCCAAAGTAATCCGCCTTGTCCGCGTATAACTTCAATACGTTCAATATCGTACAAAGGAACGTTGAGTGTTTCCCAATAAACAGCGGCAAACTTTGGGGTATATAAGCTTTGTCCGTCAATCATAACCAATAATTTGCTTGAAAAGCGAGAGGCAATGCCTCTTGAGGAAATAGCCCATTGATTGTTATCGAGCTGACGGACAATTAAACCCGGCACCATTTTTAGTGCTTCAGGTACTGATGTAGCACCAGATTTAGTAATTTGTTCTTTACTTAATACATAAATAGATGAGGCGGTATCAAATGCTGATTGTGCTCTTTTCATCGCAGAAGTCGCTTGCACATCCATACCCATTAAAGCATCAAGATCGAGATCTTCATCTTCAAACGGCTCAGCCGTTACAAGAGGGCACACAAAAAGTAATGGCCAAAATAAACGTTGTGATATTTTCACCCAAAGTCTCCTGCGCAATCAAAAAATCAAAAACAATGACTGTTTTTGTAATACATGTGATATCACACAATATTAACATACATTAACAGCGTAAAAGTATAAATGCGATTAAATCAAAACAACTAATTTTGTAGTAGTTAAAAAATTTAACTTCGGCCAATAAAACAGTAAAATTTAAAAAATAAAGTAGATACATTTTATACAATTACATTTATTAAAGAGTCAAAAAATAGAAGTTACTGAGAGTTATATGATTATATACTATTTAAAATTTAGTCTATTTTTGAAGGACTTCAAAGTATTTTGCGCTTATTGATTATTTAACTTTGCATTTCATGCTTTTACAAGGGCGATATTAATTATACGTGCACGATTAATCTAACTTTGTATTAACTATTATTGTAGTTTCAATTACCTTTGCTTTTATTAAAGGTATATAGAATACTTAAATTCGCTTGGTTTTGCTTTGAAGGCACCAAAGTATGAAAAAAAATGAATTAATTAATGTCGAAGAGGTACTCGATTTAATGCTTGATGCCGTTTGTGTGGTAGATAAACAAGGCACATTTGTTTTTGTCAGTGCCGCATTTGAGCAAATTTTTGGTTATACGGCAGATGAAGTTGTAGGCACAAAAATGATTAATTACGTTTACGAAGGTGATCATTATAAAACGCATAATGCCGTAACTTCGCTGTTGTCTGGCGAAATGGTGAACCCTCGCTTTGAAAACCGTTGGATGAGAAAAGATGGTCAAGTAGTTCATATATTATGGTCTGTTCGTTGGTCAGAGCAACATCAAGTAAGAATCGCTGTCGCGCACGATATAACTGAACGTAAAGTAATGGAAGATCAACTCCATTATATGGCACGGCACGATGTGTTAACTGGCCTACCAAATCGTTCTTTATTAATGAATCGATTAGAAAAAGTAATTATTAGTGCAACCAGAGACAACACGTTTTTTTCTTTACTGTTTATAGACATAAATGGCTTTAAAGCAGTAAACGATACTCACGGACATGAAATTGGCGATAAGCTTTTATGTGCTATAGCAAAAAGGCTTTCAGCGTCGGTTAGGCATTACGACACAGTAGGGCGTTTAGGCGGAGACGAATTTTTAATTATTTTAGATAATTTAAGTTCTAGCCACGAAACGGTCAGAATAAAAAATAAAGTCCTCACTGAGTTTAAAGCCGTCTTTAAGTTAGATGACGTACTACTAAATATTTCACCCAGTATAGGAATTGCAAACTACCCCGAGCACGGCCAAACAGATCACGAACTCATAAAGTATGCTGATCAAGCTATGTACAAAAATAAACAACGAGGCTTAGATAACGTAACCTATTTACCTCAATAACTAAGCTGAACTATCATCTTAGGTTAAACAATAGTCACAGCGTCCTTAACTACAATGCCTTACTTGCTGACATATTTTTTAATATCGGTTTCCAGTGCTGCGCTAAAAAATCTATAAATGCTCTTACAGCAGTTTGTTGGTAGTTCCTTGATAAATAGGCTGCCCACAAATTATGTCCAGATGATAATGAAGGCGATTACCGTATCGGCAGTAATACATTTTTTACGAATGATGCAGGCGAAAGCAAGGTATCGGTCACTGATTATGCAACTGCAATGGTTGATGAAGCGCAAAATGCAGCGCACGTAAATCAGCATATTTGTATTGCCTACTAATATGGTTACTAATCAAAAGCGTTTGATTATTTAGATATAACAATACTGGCTCATAAGGCTAAAATAATTTAATCTGAGCGTATTAATTCTTATTAAATTATTTGCCTTATGAGCCTTCTTTTTTCTCTTGCGTTAGCAAGCCTTCCCGCTTTACCAGAGCCTGTTGCAAATAATGCTGTGGCTAAAGTTATTGTTAAAAATCAGCCTTACTTTTTAAGCTTTATGGGGCTGGGCCGCGATAAACAATACTCGTCAGTGCATAATAAAGTGTGGGCGCTTAAAGTTGGCGATTCACAGTGGCAAACTAAAACTGGTGTGCCTTCAAGCTTGCCATTAAAAGGGCGCTTAGCAAGCACCGCAGTCGGCTTAGGCGAGTACGCTTATGTGTTTGGCGGCTATACGGTAGCAGAGGATCATACTGAAGTTTCAAGCCCCGACGTATATAGGTACGACGTAATAAAAGATACCTACACTCATCTTGCGAGTATGCCAGTACCCGTAGACGATAGCGTAGCGCTGAGCTACAAAGCGCGTTACATTTATCTAATTAGCGGTTGGCATAACGACGGCAACGTAAACTTAGTGCAAGTATACGACACGCAAAATAATACATGGCAACAAGCCTCGCCATTTTTAGGTGAGCCTGTATTTGGCCAAGCCGCTGCTATTAGTGCTAACACCATTGTTATTTGTGATGGCGTTAAAACACAAGCTAATCCTGATTCGCGTCGCTCGTTTGCAGGTGTAGCACAGTGTTTAAAAGGCACAATAGATTCAACTAACCCACAAAAAATAGATTGGCGTACCTTGCCACATCCAACGGGCACTGCTCACTACCGAATGGCAGCCACCAGCTATAATGGCAATATTTATATGATGGCAGGCTCTAATAACCCATACAACTACAGCGCAATAGGTTACGACGGCAAACCTGCACCTGCAAGTGACCATGTTTGGCGCTTTAGTATCGAAAAAAACGAATGGCGGATTTTATCCCCAGTTGAAGTAAAGAGCATGGATCATCGTGGTTTACTTGAGCACAGTGGGGTTTTATATCGAATTGGCGGCATTGATAACAGTCAGCAAGTAAGCGCTAACGTACTCGGTTACGAGGCGCCAAAGTGAATACCCTTTACATTACCGGAGCGGGAGTCAGCGCTGCCAGTGGTATTCCCACCTTTAGAGGGGAGGATGGTTATTGGACCATTGGCAGTAAAAATTATACGCCTATGGAAATGGCAACACGCGCAATGTACCAAAACGCCCCAAAAGAGTTTTTAGCATGGTATTACCATCGCTTTGCAACGTATCGTAACCATGGCCCAAACGACGTGCACCATTGGCTAAGTGATAATATAGATGGGCTTGATGGCAAAGCGGGTAATAAAAACTACATTGCTATTCATGGCAGGCTTGATCAAATGACCTTATTTCATGAGCAAGGTGAGCCAGTCACGCCACTTGCCACCCCGTGGGATAGCGTAGACGAAAGCCGCCTGCAAGAGTCTCTCTTTGAGCTATTTAATATTCAAAACCAAACGCCTGAGCTAAACCATTCATTTAAGCCCTTTGTTTTATTATTTGACGAATACTACACCGAGCTTTACAGAATAGCACAAGCACAACAGCGTATGCTCAACGCCGATAAAATTGTATTTATGGGCACCTCGTTTAGCGTTAATATTACGCAAATGGCAATTGAAATAGCCCGAAATTACGACATTCCTGTTGAAGTGGTTGACCCTGAACCTGCACATATTTTGCACGCTAACGTCACATATAAAAAAATGAATGCATTAGATTACATTCAATCTAATTAATAAGTGCTATATTTTAAAGGGGTTAATAATGTTTTCTTAAATATTACAATCTCTTTATATAATATTAACGAGTCAAAAATGTTATTATTATCCTGATTATAACAATACTAAAGAGATCTGAATGAGCGACTTAACTGCAATAGCAAACTTGTCCATTTTACTTGTAGAGCCTTCAGAGGTTCAGCAAAAAATAATAATAAAATCGCTTTTAGAAAGTGGTGTAAAACAAGTTGAAACTGCATCTACACAAACACAAGCGCTTAGCTTATTAGCAAGTTATCACCCTGATCTAGTTATAAGTTCTATGTATTTATCTGACGGGACAGCCGACTCACTATTGCAAGAAATAAGATCAAATCCTATCACCGAGCATCAACCTTTTATGCTTATATCGAGCGAGCGTAATAAAAAATACCTTGAGCAATTACGCCAATCGGGTGTGCTGGCTATTTTGCCTAAGCCTTTTAGCGCAAAAGCCATTACCCGGGCACTCAAAGCAACCCTCGATATTATAAGCGAAGAAGAAGTAGAACTTGATCATTTTGACGTAACGCTACTTCGAGTTTTAGTGGTAGACGACAGCCGCTTTGCGCGTAAACACATAATACGCGTACTTGCGGGTATGGGAATACCTGCCCCGATAGAAGCTGAAAACGGTAAAGAAGCTATTGAGCACTTAAACAACCAATCGTTTGACTTAATTGTAACCGACTACAATATGCCAGAAATGGATGGGCGAGAACTAACAGAAGCCGTTAGAAGCTCAAATAGTTACTCACATATTCCTATTTTAATGGTGAGCTCAGAGGCAAACGAAACGCACCTAGCAAATATAGCTCAAGCGGGAGTTGATGCTATTTGTGATAAACCGTTTGAACCGGCCACAGTGCGAGAATTATTGTTTAAAATAATGTCTTAAAAGTAAGTACAAGCGTAGGACGGTTATTATTTGGCCTACGCTCATCTTTAAAATACATTTACTATTACAGTTTTCCTAATCTATAAATGAGTAATGCAGTTTTTTTAATGTTTTTATCAAGGCTGGTTAAATCGGCTGTTTCGTTTTTAGTATGCGCGCCGCTGCCCATCAAACCTAAACCATCAAGTGCCATATCAACATGATTTGCCGCAAACGAAATATCAGCTGCACCTGCGTTGCGAGGGTTGGCGGCTACTACTTTGTTGAAGCCTAAATCGTGGCTTGCGTCGCTGTATAATTCTAATAGCTTTTTATTGCCATCAGTTAATGCCATTGGCGGGTAACCGTCTTCAAAAATAAGCTCTGCTTTACTGCCATTTAAACTGTTGCTAGCAATGAGTTGCATTGACCTTTTTGCGTTTTCGAATTGCTTTGGCGAAAGAGCGCGTAAATCACCTGCTACATGCACGGTTTGTGCTATTACATTACTTTTACCAAACGCCGTTGCTGACGAATTAGCACTGTCGTAGTCGGCATTTGTACCACCTACAATAAGCCCCGGATTAAATGTTAAGTTAGGTTGCGTGGCAAGCTGCTCTCTAAAATCATTTAAAATACGTGATGCCTCGTAAATAGCGCCATAACCAACGTTTTCGCTAAATATTTGCGAAGAATGCGCCGCATTTGCCGTTACGTTTAGCGTCCAACCGGTATAACCACGGCGCGCCGCCATAGCTGTTTTTATATTGTTATCGCCATTTTCATAACCAAGCGCTACGTCAGCCCAAATTGCCGCATCAACAATAGCTTGTTTAGATAAGCTAAGCGGGCGACCGCTGCTTTCTTCATCGCCGGTTAGTAACACTTTTATGCTTACATTTTCGAGTAAATTAAGGGCTTGTAAGCTTTTAAGTGCAGTAATTATTACCGTGTTACCGCCTTTCATATCGGCAACGCCTGGGCCACTGGCTGTATCGGCATCAAGCTGTTTGTAGGTAGTAAAGTTATCGTTTTTGGCAAATACCGTATCTAGATGGCCGATCATCAGTATTTTTATTGCATCGGGATCATTACTCTCATGGGTTGCTAATACATGACCTGCGCGGTTAAACGCACTGCCATCAAGCCATTTTACTTTAAAACCTATGGCTTTAAGCTGCTCGCTTGTCAGCGCACCTACTTTTTTTACACCTTCAATATTAAGCGAACCGCTATTAATATTTACGGCTTGCTCTATTTCTTCAAGTGCTTGGGGAATGTTTTTATCGACCTGTTTTACTATTTCACGCTCATTTTTATCAAGCGCAGCATGGCTTGTAAGCGGTAAGGTACTAGCAAGTGTGAGGATAAGTGCATGGCTAAATTTTAAAAATGACATAACAGCATAATAAGTGAGAAATAAGAGTATTTAATATGAAGTAAAAATACAGAGGATTCAATAGGAGTAGGTTGTGATTTTTAACTAATTTTATAAGTAATAACGAGCTACAAGTTTAAGGGTGAACGCGTTATTAGTTTAAACACAGGTATTTAAAATATAACCTTTTAACTAATAATCAAGCTGTGCAACTAAACAGCAATTTGCCTGATATTACTGACCTCCACCATTTTGGATTTTTGCTACATTTAGAAAAGTTGAGACTGAACTAACTGTTTACAAATACTTATTTTATAGCTAGGGTAAAATCATTGTAATATAAGGATATTTGTCATTTTTTAGGTGACAAATGTCGTAGACTAAATTGTAAGATTTATAGGTATACACAATGAATAACTTAGTTGTATTAATAACGGGTGCTAATAGGGGAATCGGTTTCGAATTAGCCAGACAATACCTTATAAATGGATGGACAGTAATTGCTACCTGTAGAAATCTAGAAACGGCGGTTGGTCTAGTTTCATTGCAAGGTAACTTTCCAAATAAATTGTCGATTGAATTAATGGATATCACTTGCCCTGAAAAAATTAAGGCGTTGGCAAGTAAACTTAATGAGGAAAATATTAAATTAGATTTAATAGTAAATAATGCGGGATATTTGGATCGAGAAAACACAAGTATCCATACTATTAATTACGCTAATGCCGAAATGTGTTTTAAGGTGAATTCACTTGGACCACTATATTTAACTCATTGCTTTTTACCTTTAATAAATAAAAAACGCTTATGTAAGATAGCCGTTATTTCTTCTGCTATGGGATCTTTGTCGCTAGAACAAAGTGTGGATTGGTATGGTTATCGAATGTCTAAAGCAGCAGCCAATATGCTAGTAGTGAACTTATCACAAGAACTTGTTAATGATAATGTGGCTGTGGTAGCTGTTCACCCCGGTTGGGTTCAAACCGATATGGGTGGCTCTACAGCAAGTGAAAATGTTGTAGATTCGGCTCTTGGAGTTATGAACGTTATTCTGAATTTATCTATTGATAATACGGGAAAGCTTTATAGTTTTAATGGTGATGAGTTACCGTTCTAATAAATATAACAACACGCTATGAGGTGGATAACTAGTAAAGTCAGCTATTAATTGCAAATTTTAAAACTGCTGAGCCTCTTCGTTTTAAGGCTATTAAATACGTCAATTCATCGTAGGGTGTTAACGCGGTTTAAGATCCATAACCCATTCATGCAGCGCTCTAGGTATGTAAGTGAGAAATAAGAGTATTTAACATGAAGTAAAAATACACAGGATTCAATAGAAGTAGATTGTGATTTTTAACTAATTTTATAAGTAATAACGAGTTACAAGTTTAAGGACCATGGGGTGTACGCATTATTGGTTTAAACACAGATATTTAAAATATAACCTGTTAACTAAGTAGCCATTATTACAACATAGCAATATGTCTTATATTACTGATCTCCACCATTTTGGGGTTTTGCTACATTTAGAAAAGGTAAGGCGAATTTAACTAACTGTTTACAGTTGTTTATTTTATAGCTAGGATAAAATCATTGTAATATAAAGACATTTGTCGGTTTGTAAAACGACAAATGTCGTAGACTAAATTGTTAAGTTTTTAAGGTGTCTATCTTGAGTAAAGAGTATGGTAAATGGAAAGATTTCCTTCTTAAATCTAGCCTGCCGTTAGAGCAAGTTGTTGCTGAAAAGATATCTAATTGTGGATTACATATTGGAGGGGAGTTTGCATATTTAAGAAGCAATGAACAAAATAACTTTGCAGAATTCTCTATAGATTTAAATGCTTCAACTTTAAACCAGCTCAGAGAAGATATAAGTATTTGGTCAACTTTAGAGCTATTAATCGAATGTAAGTATTCATCACCTAATGTGGAGTGGATATTTGCCAGATATCCTAAATTAGAGCCTTCAACTGCCAATTGCCTTCATAATTATGATTTTCTTTCTTCGTATTGGGTCAAAGATACAACTCCAATAGTTGATATAGAAAAAAATGCTCAATATGCTGTCAATGGTTTAGCGCTTACCGATAAATTTGCAGACAATAAAAGAATAAAGCACGGACTTAATCAATTGAGGTATGCAATACCACAATTTCTTAAAAAAATAGCTAGTGATGATTTATTATCAGATGAAGAACATTCAATTCGTTTAGTGGCTCCCATTTTGGTAACTAACTCTCCTTTAAGGCTTTTAAAAGAAAATGTTAGTTTTGAAGATATTCGAAGTGCTGATTCCCTAGATGATATAACAGATGTTCATAATGTTATTTATCATTATCAGCAAACTGGTCCTGAGTTAGCTAAAAGTATTAAAGAAACATCTGAATATATTTCCACGAATTTGGATGATGGGAAGCGTAATGTAAAATTTGATTTAAATTACATTAATAGTGAATTGAATTATTCATTAGAAACTATCGCTATTGTTCAGTTAGATTATTTAGAAGAATATGTTCGTCGCCTCAAAGATGCTTCTGCCTCTATTCAGGTGGCAACTCACGAAGAAGTCTACACTGCATATAAAAAAGCAGGTGAAATAAGGTAATGACAAAACTTAACAAAGCGTTTAAACGGAACTAAAACAGTTGGTTAGGTTTCGCTTCGCTACAGATTATAACCAACAATTTTAGTCCGCTTAACGCGGCGTTATGTTTTCATCGGATGAAGTTACTCATGAATAAGTTGTTTAGTCGAAAAGAGAAAACTATTTATTCAGTATTAATCGTATTAAGTTTAATAATATTTGCTTGGTCATGTTACCGAATGGAAACTTGTGGCTACGATTGCGGTATATTTACAGTTACAACGGGCCCAACTGTTGTGGTGGTTTACTTATTAAGCTTTTGGACTTTAGTAATTACTTCTTGTGTATTCCTTCTTAAATTTATAATACGTAAGTTCGGTAAACAAAAAACATAACAAGTCACTCAAAAGGACAAAAAACAGTTGGTTTTTGCTCCTGCGTCGCTTATTTTAACCAACTATTTTTTGCCTCTTAGTGAGGCGTTGAGGCTGTAGAATTACTCTTTTTAGGAACGTATCCTACTATTTTTAATNTGTTAAATAAGGACAAAATATAGTTGGCTGTTTTCGTTCCTCAACATTTTAGCCAACTAAATTTTGCCCATTAACAGGGCGTTGAGGCTGTAGAATTACTCTTTTTAGGAACGTATCCTACTATTTTTAATTGATTGCTTTTTAACCTTGAACCCATCCGTTCGCTGTGATCTAATAGATATTATTCACCCACGGTAAACTGTTATGGCTAACTACAAGCCTGACTTATCCTGTCAAAATAAATTCATTCCTATCAATTTCGCTGAGCAAATTTTGCCTGGCACCTTTGAATATGCCCTTTGTTATATCGTCGAAAATAAACTCGATTTATCGGGATTTGACGCGTGGTATAACAACGACAAAACGGGCGCTGCTGCGTATCCACCTTCGGTAATGCTAAAGATTATTTTACTGGGCTATGCACATGGTTTTATCAGTAGCCGTCGGATTGCAAAGGCTTGCGAGCATAATATTTTATTTATGAGTGTGTCGGGTGATATCCAGCCACATTACACATCTATAGCAGGCTTCGTGGCTAAAATGCATGAACAAATTGAGCCGCTTTTTACACAAGTGCTGATGATATGTGATGAGGAAGACTTGATAGGCCGCAACATGTTTGCCATTGATGGGTGTAAATTAAAGTCCAATGCGAGTAAGGAGTGGAGCGGCACATTCGATGAGCTAGGGCGTAAAAAAGCAAAACTAGAACGCGCAAGTAAACGTATTATTGAACGCCACCAATCACAAGATGGACTGGGCGAAGAATTGATAACTCAGGACTTAAAACAAAAAGAAAAGCTGGATAAAAGTGCAGATAAAATCACCGAGTTTTTAGCCACTCACAAAGAAAAAACAGGCAGTAAAGGCAAGCCAGTTAAAAGTAATATCACCGACCCCGACAGCGCGAAAATGACCACCTCAAAAGGCACAATTCAAGGCTACAACGGCATCGCGATTAATGACGATAAACATCAAATCATCCTGCAAGCACAAGCGTGGGGCTCAGTGGGCGAACAACAAACTCTGCAGCCAGCTGTTGCACAATTAAAACAGCAACTCGCTAAACTCAATACAGAAAAACGCGCTGATGAACATACCATCAAATTTACCGCAGACAGTGGGTTTAACAGCGAAGTAAATCTTGAGTTTATGGCGCAAAGTGGGTTCGATACCTACATTGCGGATAACCAATTTAGAAAACGAAATCCGCTATTTAAAGACAGCGAAACATACGAAACAGAGCAAGAAAAACGGCGACTAAAACGCAGCAAAGGCAAGCCTCGGTTATTTACCTCAGACGATTTTCATTATGATGAGGCAACGCAAACATGCCGCTGCCCTGCAGGTAATGCCATGTGGCGAAGCGGGGTCAATGTAAACAGCCATAGCCAACAATACACGCGATTCTGTGGTTATTTAAGAGACTGTAAAACCTGCCCACTACAACAACAATGCATGCGAAAGCCACCCATTAAAACGGGGCGACAAGTACAGTTTATAAATAATGAATCACGCAAAAAGCTAAGCTATATCGACAAAATGAAAGTAAAAATAGACAGCCCCATAGGTCGACGACAATACAGCAAACGACTCGGGTGTATCGAACCAGTGTTCGGGAATATTACGGTGAATAAAGGCATGAATAAATTGACCTTACGGGGTCAAATGAAAGTGAATGCGCAATGGCAACTGTATTGTCTTGTTCATAATATAGAAAAGCTGCAAAACACGATGCATTAAGAAGGGTAAGCCCTTTTACCCTAAATAAAAGCCACTCAACCACCCTTAATCCCTTCCAAAACGCCAATTAAAACAATATCAAACACTTCTATATTCTGCGTAAAAATACAGTAATCAATTGAACCAAAATAGGAACTCAGCTATGGTTTGTTTATCAATAAAAACAAATTTAAAAACGAGTTAATCTACAGGCTCGTTAGACGTACAGGAGAGTTTTGTGCTTGATGAAATTATTTCTCAGCTCAAAGATAAAAAATCAACCAAACGACGCTCTGCGGCTAAGAAGTTACGTAAACTTAAAAGTATTGATGCAGGTTCATATCTATTAATTGCTTTGGAAGAAGAAATTAAAGATTCGCGTACTTGGGAAACGCAATATCAAATGATTATGGCTCTTGGTGAGTCTAACTTTAAACCAGCATTAAGTTTTCTTAAATCATTAGTAAAGCATAACTTTGAAGCCACAATGATTTATGTTGCTATTGGTGATTCAATCCAACGATTATCAATGCAAAATGAACAAGACATTACCTCAGTATTTGAAGCTATAAAAACAGGTAATGATATGCTCGTGAGCGGTGCTATCCGTGCAATGGCAATGCTTAAAATAGTGCCTGACGACGATTCTATAGAAAATATCATTAATTATGCTATCGTTCAAAAGAAGAACGATGGCATAAACTTTTGGATATTAGCTGCGGCTCCGGGTTGGTCAGGGCAAAAAGTTCAGGAGTACCTTGATTATTGTTCAACTTCTAAACGTGACGAGATAATTAATGCAGTTGAGTTAGCTCGAAAAAACAAATATAAAAAATGGTTTCCGCTTTAAGTACGTATAACAAGACCTTCAAACGGACACAAACAGATGGCTGTGCTCGTTCCTCGCTATTATAGCCAGCCATTTTAGCCGCTTAGCAAAGCGTTAGCTGTATTGTCGTACTGTTGTGATTATATAATGTTACAGATTTGCCCTTGCTCAAAAAATATTCTGCACATATATTTAATTGGTACTTAATTGTTTTAATAAGAGGGATTTATGAAAATATTACACAAATGGATAATTTTGGCGGGTTTATTATTAGCCGCTCTTATTTCGTATGGCTACGGATTTTCTCAAGGCATAGTTATCTTTGTTGTTTTAGGTGTGGCTTTGGAACTTACATTTTGGTTTGGTGTTTTTGGTAAAAAGCAGCAATGTAACGAACACCCCCGCAACTAATCTACAGCTAACAACACGCCCTGAGGTGGACAGCAAGCGCTAAAGCTCACTTTCCACCGCAAATTTTAACAGCGGTTAAGTAAGTTGATTCATCGTAGGGCGTATGTGTTTTCCAGCACCTAAATAGTATTCGTGTCCACTTAAACGTCAATGATTTGATGATGGTATTATGAGGTTTTCCTTTGGCCATTAGCTTTATTGTTGGTTATTTCATGTAAATTAATTCGGTATCACCAGCATAAGCTTTGAATCTTCCCCATCGGTTAATATGGCTATATTTTCCTCAGTTGTTACAAACATATCTCTTAATCGCCCTGCGACCTCAGGAAATACGTGAGACTGCGTAAATTCACAATTAGCCAGATTAATTTACAATTGGAGTGGCTGTCTAGTTTAATGTAGTTATATCTCTTTTTAGTGCCGCTTTTGAATCTGTAAACAACGAAGTAAATTTTGAATTTTTCAATGGTGTTTTCAGTATTGTCTATTTTGGTTTTGCTTTGGCAGCGGCTAATAAGTGGGGTAAAACCTATGTTCCCAAACATTAGCGTAATATGTGCGTATAACAAAAACATCAACTGGG
This sequence comes from Pseudoalteromonas sp. c7(2019), assembly GCF_011378625.1. Lineage (NCBI taxonomy): Bacteria > Pseudomonadati > Pseudomonadota > Gammaproteobacteria > Alteromonadales > Pseudoalteromonadaceae > Pseudoalteromonas > Pseudoalteromonas sp. c7(2019). The sequence continues at coordinate 18,989 of NZ_WTKS01000006.1, forward strand.
AAACTACTCGCTGTAAAGCGCTCGTATTTTCCAGTTATATTAAGCGTTATATGCCACAGGAAATTTTGTGAAATTTTTTATGTTGGGTGCAATGATTATGGCTGCAAATATCGTTTGTGCAGCCACTTATACATTTGAATCTTGGCCCGAAAACGGCAAACATTGTGAATTCTCATTTGATTCTGCACCAACGATAAATTGGGACGGTACGTCTGAGCTACCAATTTCATTTCTAAATGTTCAGTCTATTTTCAATGATTGGATAAAGGTTAATCTTAAACCAACTGAAGAAGCTCACCCTACGAGTTTTGATTTAGCTACAGTTGCCGCTGATGGGTTAGATACTAGTTATTGGGTATTTAAAGTGCGCTTTGTAGTGTTTAAAAATGGACAACCTTCCGCAATGTTTAATCGCAGAGTCGCAATTGATATGGCAGGTAAAGTAATTGAGGCGCAATGCGGCAATGAATTAGGTGGTGCACTTCCAATTAGAATCTAGGTTTGAAACACCCGTAACTCCTTCCAAAACGCGAATAAAACCCACACTAAACACTTTTTAATATTCTGCGTAAAACACAGTAATCAATTGAACCAAAATAGGAACTCAGCTATGGTTTGTTATCAATAAAAACAAATAAAAAAACGAGTTAATCTACAGGCTCGTTAGTGCTCAAGAGGTATGATGAATCATCTTTTTCCATTAGCTTTCATTGGATTTTATGGTGCCGCCATTTCCCAACTAAGTTTTTTGGTATTTAGTGATGTTCTTGATGATGGTGTTTTAACTTATGTAGCGGTAGGTTTAGGCTTGCTCGCAGCGGCTGTAGTTCGCCTTTATCAAAAATGGGGGCATGATAAATCGGCTAATATTATTATTGAATACAAGCCGGATTCATCACCATTCCACTACAAGATACTAAACTTCCCTGCGATTGTAGTACTTACTACAATGGGCAGCATGGGGATTATTGCTGTCACGAATCATAAGTTTTCATCTAATGAGGTGACCCACAAAGAATACAGAGTAACCGGAGTGGGTCAACAGCGTGTTCGTTACGATATTTTTGAATATGTTCGATTATCGGATGGAATATCGGAGACCAGTTACAGTTTGGGCACGGATACAAGTAATCCATATAAAGTTGGTGATCAGTTAAAAGTAAAATTAAGAACTGGATTATGGGGTTATGATATAGTTGATGAAATTAGCAAAAAGCACTAACAAGACCGTTAAACAAGGGACGAAGGACTGCAGCCTGTACTCCTTGTCGCAAAATTTAGCTTTCTACATTGTGCCGTTTACGGCAAGCATTATGAGCAAATTGTTCAAACAGAAATTTTGATATTTTTAGCAATAACTAAAGAGATCAAAATTTGGCTTCGTACATCAGAACTTAAATTAATAAAATCCGTTTATTCAAGCCGCTACTTACTTTAAAAGCGCAGCGGCTCTTATCCCCTTTGTTAATTAATTTGATGTCATCAACATTAGCTTTGCCTCTTTACCGTCTGTTAATACCGCGACGTTACCTCTATCAGTTATAAACACATCTCTTAACCTGCCTGCGGCCTTGGGAAATACGTGAGACTGCGTAAATTCACCATTGGCCAGATTAACGCTGTAGAGCTTTTTATCAACAAGAGTAGTGATAAGCACATGTTGTTGTAATGAAGGAAAAGCTGCATGTTTAGAGCCGTAATACGCCATGCCTGATGGCGCTATTGATGGCGTCCAATTAACACTTGGTTTTTGCATGCATTTATATTCGGTAAATGGTGAAATACGCGCTTGCGAGTAATCTTTGCCATAGGTGATTACCGGCCAGCCGTAATTAGTCCCAGCGGTTAAGTAGTTTAGCTCGTCACCGCCTGCAGGGCCGTGCTCGTGGCTAACAATTTGCTGCGTATCGTAATCATAAACTAAGCCTTGAGGGTTACGATGACCAAGTGAGTAAACAGCATGTGCATTTAGGTTTTTGTGATTAATAAATGGGTTATCTGTTGGTATGGTGCCATCTAGGTTTATACGTAATATTTTACCAAGTTGGCTGGTGATAACCTGTGCTTGCTCTCTAAAGTCAAAACCATCGCCCGTTGAAACTAATAACGTATTGTCGGGTAGGACAAGGGCGCGTCCTGCGTAATGTTGCGGTGTGTTTTTATCAGTCGCTACTTTATAAATAATGTGTGGCTTTGAAAAGTCAGCGCCATTAAACGTGGCTTTGGCAACAACCAGCCTATTTGCGCTTGCATCACCTTGGGCATAAGTAAAAATAATTTCTTTGGAGTCGTTATAATCTGGTGATAATACAATGTCGAGTAAACCACCTTGGCCTGCAACGTATAAACCTTCTAGGTTTAATTTTACTCTTGATTGCACATTGTTTTTAACTATAACTACGTGACCATCACGCTCTGTAATTAACCATGTGCCGTTTGGTAGTTCAACCATGCTCCACGGAGACTGTAATTGCGTAGCCAGTGTTTTTGTACTGTATTGCTCCTTTGATAACGTAGCATCTGCATTAACAGAAAACGAAAAAAGCGAAAGCAAAGTAAAAAAAGAGATACATTGTTTACGGAGCAAGCCTTTGCTAGCATAACTAGTATAAGAGAAAAGCTTTATTTTAAGTTGAGATAACCATGTCGTTTTTAACACGTATATTGCCTTCATTTTTAGTTTCTTGGTTACTTACATTCACACTTGCTAGCTTGTTTCATAGCCAATACGTTGTCAATCAATTAGTTAATGTAGGTGTAGTGGTGGGCTTTAGTGATCGTGCTAGTTTAACGCTTGATGATTGGTTAGGCCTATTACCTACCTACGGCGCTATTATTGCCGTAGCACTTGCCATCGCTTTTTTTGTTACCGCAAAGCTTAATAAAAAGGTTCAAAAATACAGTACTCAGCTATTTGTTATTGCTGGCATTGTGGCATTTGCTATTGTGTTAATTGCCATTGAATCAATTATGAATATTCATATTATAGCGGGCGCAAGAGGCTGGGGTTTTTATGCTCAACTGCTTGCAGGCGCGGTAGGTGGTTTTGCGTTTTCGCAATTATTTAAAGCAACTAAAAACCAAAAAGCGTGTTAGATGTGTGAATATAAGTACGGCCTATACGTTATTTGGTGATTAATAAAGGCCGCTGTTTATTGTAAACAGCGGCCTTTAAATATGGTTTTTAGAATTTAATCAAAAAATTAAACTAATTAGTTTGTAGCTACTTAGCCCAAAAATTAGGATTAAAACGGGCAGGGTCACCAGGTTTAACACCAAAGAGTTAGTGTAGTTTCCCATAACCCCTTTTTGATTAACCAGCCATACAAGGTAGGTGCTAACAATAGGGAGTAATAACCCGTTAGCCGCTTGCGCGAATATAATCACCGCGACAGGGTCTAAACCGAGTGACGCCACCGCAGCACCAAACAATAAAATAACAATAGCAACGCCTTTAAAACGTGAGTTACCCATATCGTTTGACCAACCTAACATGCCACACACGGCGTAAGCACCTGCAAGTGGCGCTGTAATAGCACTTGTTAAACCTGCAGCAAATAAACCAATAGCAAAAAAGTAATGAGCGGCATCACCAAGCAATGGCTCTAGCTGCACGGCCATATTGGCCGCACTAATTTGCCCCGCATCGGTGCCATAAAATGCAACTGAAGCTGTAGATAAAATAGCTAAAGTGATCACACCGCCTAAAGTGATTGATAGGCCTGTATCAACATTTGTTTGTTTAATCATTTTTTGCATGTCGCTGTTACTGTCGTGTCTAGCAGCGAGTACGCCGGAGTGCAAAAATAAGTTATACGGCACAATGGTAGTACCAACTAAAGCAAGTATGGTTGTAATAGAGCCTTCAGGCATACTAGGAATAAAACCAGCAAATACATCACCCAGTGAAGGCGCTGCCATTACAAGTGTTGAGATAAACACTAAGCTCATTAAAATAACGAGTAAAATTAGCGCGTTTTCAACCACTTTATGTTTACCGCTATACAGTAAAGCTGCACTTAAAAAAGCAATAAGTGGTGTCCATAGTTGGGAGTTAACTTGTGGGAATATTTCAATTAACCCCATGCTAGCGCCACTTAAGTTACCCGCTTCATAAGCTGCACTACCCACACCAATGGCGCTAATGACTAAAAATATAGCTAAAGATTTAAATAAGGGCGTTTGAATATGTGCTCTGAGCGCTTGAGCTAAATCTTGCCCGGTAGCAACGCCAAGGCGCGCCGCCATAGATTGTAATAATATAGTGGCAACTACTGAAAACAGTAATGTCCATATAAGTGCAAAACCAAAGTTTGCACCTGCCACGCTGGCGGTAGTAATGGTCCCTGGTCCAATGAAGGCAGCGGTGACGAGCAGTCCTGGTCCTAATCGCATAATTGACCTTAATAGTGCTATTGCATGTTGCTATTTAAAGTTACATCTAACGTTTAAAACCAATATTTATACGCGATGCCTGTAGTGTTATTGCTGCCACTTTAATTAAGTGCCCTGCAGCGATAATCGCCCCTTGGCTGGTTCTTTTTTAATAAGCATATGTTATACCAATCCGCAATAATACTTAATCAATTTGAGGGATTAAATCTGACGCTAACTGCGTTAAAAATTTCTGATATAGAACAACTAAATAACGAAATTTTTGCCTGGTTATCGACACGATTTTCTCACCTCAGAATAGATCACTTAATTAAGCGAATTGCTATTAAAAAAGGTCGAGTAGGATACCAACTTGTATATAAATTTAAAGGGGATACAGTGCGTTTGCATGAATTTTAAACGTATATATAAGCGAATTAAATGACTGATGCCGATATTAATATCGGCATCAGTATATTTACTTTATTAGGTTTTTAATCGCTTCTAAGCCTTTTTTCAGGGTATCTGCATCGGTAGCATAGTTAATACGAATACACTCGTGCTTGTGCGCCCAGCTGTCGTCAATGCCGATAAAAAAGTTGTGACCTGGGATCACATACACGTCTTGCTCTTTAAGCTTTTGATACAACACCTCGCTTGTCATTTTTGCATCTTTAAACCACAGCCACATAAAAAATGCGCCTTCAACTTTGTGCAAATAAACAGGCAGTTCGGCAAATACTTCATCAAACAACTCAATCGCTATGTGTGCTTTATTACGATAAAAGGGCAGTACAACGTTGCGACACAGTGGGAGTAGTTCGTTGTCGTTAATTAAGCGTGTCACTAAGCTTGGACCAATACTATTTGGCGATAGCACCATGCTGCCATTTACGCGGCCAATTGCTTTAATAATCTCATTGTTTGCAACCACAATACCGCTGCGTAAACCCGGTAGGCCAAGTTTTGAAAGTGACATACATAAAATAATGTTTGAGTTCCACGTTAGATTTGCGTCGGTGTAAATACAACCTGGGAACGGATCGCCGTACGCGTTATCAATAATGAGTGGAATACCATATTGCTTAGCAAGCAAATCAAGGTGTTTTACTTCATCGTCGGTAATTACATTACCTGTTGGGTTGGTAGGGCGTGATACGCACAGCGCGCTTATGCTGCTGTCGTTTGCTAGTACTTTTTCAACTGCTTTAAAATCAATTACGTATTTAAACTGTTTTGATGCACTACCTGTGTTTAAAATTTCGATATCAGGCTTTATGGCAACAAACATATCAGCCGATAAACCTTGATCGGCATAACCTATGTACTCTGGCGCAAGGGGAAATAAAATCTTTTTATGGCTGCCATCCGGCATCTCACCTGCCAACATATTAAACAACACAAAAAAGTTAGCTTGGCTGCCATTACCAAGCGCTACGTTATCGGCACTAATATCCCATGCATACTCTTTACTTAGCTGGCCTGCTAATGCTGCTCTAAACTCGTCGTTACCGGTTGGGCCATCGTAAAGCCCAAATACTTGCGATACCTTGTTACTGGCAACGAGTTTTTGTAATTCACTTAAAAAAACCTCATTTACTTGTGGTACTAGTGCGGGGTTACCGCCACCCAGCATAACAATATTAGGATTGTTGCTGTTTTTAGCACCACCTAAATCTTCCATTAACTGAGTAATGCCATTGGGTTGTGTGAATTTAGTGCCAAAGTTTGAGTAGTTCATAATGCATAGCGTTTGTTAGTAATGGGGAGGGCAGTATAGCGTAAATAAGGGGCTTAAATTCGATGATGAGAATAATTCAATGCTGAGATTTACAGGTAGCTATAGTAATGTAATTTCTCATAAAAAAAGGCTAAATTAAGGTTTTTTAACGCCGTACAAAAACTCTTCGCCGCAGTCCATATACAAATCAAATTTGGTCATAACTTTGGTAAACATGGGGGCGTGCAAAAACTCGTTTAACCATGCGCGTACATGCGTATATTCACTTTGTAAGTACCAGTGTTTATCTACGCGGGCAAACTGTCTAATAAATGGCAGCAGAGCATAGTCGGCTAGGCTTTTTTCATTGCCCATTAGGTATTTATGGGTAGTTAGCTTTGCTTCAAATTGCTTAATAAACTCTTCGCAGGCTTTTTGATAATAAATTTGTGCCATGTCTTTTGTACGAGCATAAAATTTGTACTTTTCAAGCTCGGGTTTAAATTGCGTGTCGTTTAGCTTAATTAATTCAAGCATGCGCTCAAGTGCTAATGGGTCTTGAGTATGCAGTAAATTATGCGGATCGTTTTGCTTTAAAGCCCACAGCATAATATCTAGGCTTTCATCTATAACTTGATTATTCGGCAGCAATAAAACAGGCACCGTACCTTTTGGCGATATTTTCAAAAGATGCGGTGGCTTATTTTTAGTTTTTATAGCGCGTAGAAGCACGTGTTGCTCTGCCATTAAAATACCCATTCGTGCACGCATTGCGTATGGGCAGTGTTGTAATGAATATAATAATGGCAATGTCATTTTAATACTTACCTTAGCTGTTTAAGCCTTCAACATATTGCTGACGTGTTTTTACTTTCACCATGTGATTTAACTGATCAGCTGCTTGTGTTTGCCCGCTAATTAAATCTTGAAAATGCGCAAGTAACACGGCTTTATCGAGTTTTTCTTTATCGCCTGAGCCAATGTCGGTTAAATCAATCATAAACTCGTCAAACTTGTCAGCGTAATCAGTCACAATATCCATATTTAAAAATTGCTCGTGGTTATAAATGCTCGGGTAGCCGCCTTTTTGTTTATCAATGGCAAAGCTAATGCCTTTAACATTGGTAACGGTTGTTTCCTTTTTACAGCTCAGCATACAGCTGGCATCAATACGTGGTTTTTTACAGCCAACGGTTTGCTGGAAAAAACACTGTCGGCTAGTCATCATTAGTATTGGATGATAAATGCTGTACATCATTTTAAAGTTGTTAGGGCGTTTAATATTACGCATTTGTGGTTTGTTTATTTCGTTTGAAATAAACGCGCCTTTTGCGTTTAAATCTTCTTGTAGTGTTAGTAACGCATAAGAGTTTGTAGTGTTTAATAATGGGCCTGCAATCCAGTCAATGCCCATTTTCACTGCTTTAAATGCTACGCCTGTGTTGTTACTAATAATAAGCTTAGGTTTTACAACCTCGAGCAAACGCACTGCTTCTTCAAAATCTTTACCAATTAACACCGCCGGAAACCACGGAATTAACTGCGGGTGTTCTAAAAATACATTTATGTATTTATCGTTATCGGTTCTAAAGCTCTCAGGTAATTTAAAGTAAACGTCACCATCTGTTAAATTACATAAGTGAGCGTCTTTTATGTCCGATATTAAAATAGAAAGTGTAGTTATATTTTCGGCTTTTTCGTGGTTCACTAGTTTAGGTAATTCAACTGGCGCTATAACGTCTTTCCCTTCGTTTAATAAAAAAGCGACTTGCTTTTTAATACGCGCTAGCTCTTTAAACGGAATGCTTAAGTTGTCGCCGAGGTTTGTGTAATCCATATTTTTAATTTCAAAATTGGCATTACTAAACGTTTTAAAGCGCTTATCAATGGCAGCAATATCAACAACTGATTTGTCGGCTATTTGCATAGGCATTTGCGATTGAACTTCAAAGCGTAGAGGCTCTTTTGCGTTTTTATTTGAAAGCGTAATATCGTTTTTATCTTCAATAATTATGTTTACAGTGAATGGCTGATTTAATTGCCCTGTAAATTCTAATGTAAGCTCGCGCTTTGAAATATCTAAAAACTCAATTTTCTTTTTAACTAACGAATCAATTTCACTTTTTTGGGTAGAAAGCTCTTGTTGCGCATCGTAAATTTGCACTACCGAAATCGCGTTGTTTTTTTCGTTAGCGTGATCAAAGCTATGGTCTCGCGGATTGTCGGTAAACATGTTTTTGGTCATGTCGCCGGTTAAAAACTTATTAGTAAAGTTACGGTTAAACACTTTATATAAGCTTGAGTCGTCTTCAATTAAGTTACCGGTTTGTACAAAGGTATCTATTTGCTTGCGCCAGCTGTCAATAACCGTATGTACGTAATTAGCGCCTTTAATGCGGCCCTCTACTTTTAACGAATCAACGCCTGCGGCTACCAGCTCTGGTAAATCAAAATAGGCTGAATTATCTTTTAAGTTTAATGGGTGTTTGTTACCCATTGCCGTTGGCTCGTATTCATCTCGACATGCTTGCGAGCAGCGACCACGGTTACCCGAGTTACCCACACTTACCGAGCTTGAGTAACATTGCCCTGAAAACGCAATACATAATGCGCCATGTACAAATACTTCGGTTAATACGTCGCATTTATGCGCTACGTCGGTCAATATTTTAATTTCAGTTAAGTTAAGCTCGCGCGATAAATTTACACGCGTAGCGCCAATGCGCGCTAAAAATTCAACCTGTGATTCGTTATGCGTAGTTAACTGAGTTGATGCGTGAATATGTAAAGTAGGAAAGTGCTTTTTAACTATATTGAATAACCCTAGGTCTTGCACAATAATGCCGTCGAGCGTGGTATTTACTAGCTGATTTAATAGCTTAAATAGCGCACCCATTTCGTGCTCTAATATAACTACATTTAGCGTTAAAAAAATCTCACAGCCGTATTCATGGGCTAGGCGAAGTGCGCCGTTAAGCTCATCAAACGAAAGATTAGACGCTCGGTTACGTGCATTAAAGGTATCTAACCCACAATAAACCGCATTAGCACCGGCTACAATGGCGGCTTTTACCGCGTTTACATCACCGCCTGGGGCTAATAGTTCAATCTTTCTACTCATGACAACTTCACTTCGCTCATATTTAATTGCCGCGAATTTTATCTGGTTAAGCACGTTAATGCTATTTATTGAGGGATATAATAAGTAGTAAAATAAAAGAGTGTATAAAATTACAATTAAGCTGGCTGATTTATTACGTAAACATGTAATAAAATGATAGTTTATAAGCAAGCAACACTTTCAACTTTACTTAGGCGATACCCATCAGCAATCAAGATCTTAAACAGTTAGATACAGATTTAAACCGTGAAGAATCTGTAATTATTAACACCCAACTAAAAATAGCCACATTTAACCTGTTTAACTATCTTGAGCCACCCAATGCATACTATGAGTTTGAGAAAATTTATACCGCGCAGCAGTGGGCTAAAAAGCAGCGTTGGATTGTTGATTACTTAACAGAGCATACCCCTGATGTGATTGGTTTTCAGGAAGTGTTTAGTATTGATTCGTTAAAAGAGCTAGTGGGCGGGCAAGGCTATAATTACTTTGCAGTAGTTGATACGCCAGAGGTGATTGATGATTTTATTTATAAACGCCCCGTAGTAGCGATTGCCTCTAAATATCCCATAGTTGAGGTAGCAGCGGTTGAACACGATAGTGAGCTTGCAAGTACGCTTGGCCTTAATAGTGAGTTTACTTTTAGTCGTAAGGTATTGAGAGCGACCGTTACTTTGCCGCACATAGGCAATACTGATTGTTATGTGGTGCATTTTAAATCTAAGCGCCCAATGATTAATGTTGATGAACACAACAAAGAGCTAGCGCCCGAGCAAAACATAATTAAGATTTTAAAAGCGAATGTAGCGGGTGGTTGGGGCTCAACTATTCAGCGTGGCAGTGAAGCTACATTGCTAATGATACAAATGATTACTCGCCGCGAAGCTACGCAACAACCCATGCTATTAATGGGGGACTTTAATAATGAACTTGCGGATGGCGTATTAAGCCATTTACTGACGAATACGCTACGCTTTGCGCCTGCATTTGATGCTAAAACCTACCTCGCTAAATATTGTTTAAATGATTCATGGGATTTGTTTGTTAAGTCGCAGTTAAGTAATGATGAGGTTTCTAGCGATGAAGCAATAACAAACGATGAACAAAGTGATTGTGATCGCAGTAACAGCGAGATTCTTGATTCAGCAGATAAAAGCCAAGCAAAAAATATAAACATAACAAAGACAGCACCGTTAAGGCCGCCAACACATTATTATGGCGCGAGCAGCTCTGTGCTTGATTACATTTTATTGTCGTGTGAGTTTGACGCCAGTTACGATGACAGCTTTTTTGAAGTAAGCGCTTATAACACTTACGACAGGCACTTAATAAACCCCGAGTACGAGCGTGATGATTTAACTACCGACCACGGTGTTGTATTGGTTACCCTTAAACTGAGAAGCTAGGTTTTCTCATTTAGTAAGTTACAGCGTACGATTAAGCTAAAAAAGAATTAAGCTGCAATATGCATAATTATGCTAAAATCATAAATTAACAATTACCCATATTGCAGCGAAACTTGACCTGCAGTCTTTATGTGTATATTTTATCGCCAGAATTTTTGCATTAAATTAATAACAAATCACTAAAATGGTAAATATGGAATTTTACACTTACTCGTATCACACGCGAAAGATGGACTTAACTTCGCAAGTACACACTTTCTTCGTAAATCGAATTTATAATTCTAAATTTTTAGTGAAAGCTTTGCTTTTTGCTTTGTTTATTAGCTTAAGTAGCGCTTACGCGCAAGAAACCACCTCATACAGTTTAATCAATGAATCTAATGCAGGGCTGCTAAAAAGAGCCGAATTACTTATGGATACTGACGTTATTACAAGTATCGAACTAAGTAAGGCGTTGTTGTTACAAGCGCAAAGTGCTGATGACACGTTACTCAGCGCGAAGTTACATAACTTGTTAGGTAAAGCGAATAAAAAAAATAACAATATTAATGAATCGCTCCATCACTTTTTGCAATCCTCTGTTTACTACAGCAAATTAAATGATTCACGCAACCAAATAAAGGCATCTATTAATTATATAAATATATTATCAGATGAAAAACGTTATGACGAACTTACTACCCGCATTGAAACTTTATTACCAACAACCCTTGTGTATGGCGATGAGTTTTTTATAGCACAAGTACTCCTAACAAAGGGGGATTCGTTTTATGAACAAAAAAAACACAATGACGCGATCACGCAATATTCATCTGCTTTAAAATACCTTGTAAATAAAGACGAACAAATACAAAAACAGTTAGGTGAAACGTATAAAAAATTAGCTCAGTCGTATAAGCGCCTTGAAAATAGAGAGCAAACAGCTCATTTTTATACCAAAGCTTTAGAGATATATACTAATCTAGATGATTTAAAGTTAATGGCGCGTACATTAAATACACTAGCAGAAGCGCAGCGCTATTTAGACAACTTAGTTTTAGCCCTTGATTACTCCACTCGTGCATTAGAAATACATAAAGAAATTGACGATCCTGTTGGCTTAGCTAAAGCATTATTAGGTGCTGGTATTATTTATCGCCATATCAACCTTTATGAAAAATCACTTAAGCATATAAATGAGGCATATTTATATTATAAAAAAGTAAATAACGTGCTTGGGATTGCTAAAACATCGAATCAAATGGGGCTGCTATACACTCGATTAAAGCAGTTTGATCAGGCCGAGATTTTCTATCAAATAACTATCGATTTGCCAAAAGGTATGGTCGAGGAAAAAACGCTCGCATCAGCTTTAAGAGAAATGGCTGTTATTAACTATGAGTCTGGCGATTTAGTATCAGCGATGCAATATGCTAAAAAAGCTTATGTAACTTATAAAAACAAAAATCTTACATCCTACATTTCTATAACGGCGCGTATTATTGCTAATATTTATCGTGCCCAAGGGAATAAAAACAAGGCTATAAAGTATTACAAAGAGTCGTTGTCGTTCGCCAGAGAAACAGGCAGTAAGCTTTATGAGATAAAGTCGCTAACAGCGCTTGCGGGGATTTTAATTGGTATTGATACAAATGAGGCGATTTCTTTACTAAAAAGGTCACTCGCTTTATCAACCGAAATAGATGATAAGTTACATATGCTATACGCTTATCGTGAAATTCGAATAGCAGAAAAACAGCGTGGACGCTTAGATGAGTCACTTCGTTACGCGGAAGAAGAAATAGCCCTAACCGAAATAATTCAATACGAAAGAGACGAAAGTAAGCTTGCTCTTGAAAAAGCACATTTGCACTTGCATAAAATGGAAGTAGAGCTGGAGACATTAAGAGAAAAAGAAAAACTCCATCAACTTGAGCTTGAAAAGAAAAACAATGAAATTGAAATATCAGGCCAAGCTAGGGTTATATCAGAGCTAGAGCTTGCAAAAAACAAATACGCGAGTATTGCGCTCGCATTTTTATTAGCCGCTTGTTTAGCTATTGTTTTATTGGTTTATCGAAGCTTTATTGCCTCTAAAAAACGTAATGAAGAGTTAGACTATTTGGCCGCGCGAGACCCTTTAACCAATTGTTATAACCGCCGTATTTTATTTGAGATTATGAATCGCGACTTTTTGGATTTACCTCAGATTGAAGAATATTGTATTTTAATGGTCGATATTGACCATTTTAAAAGCGTTAACGATACTTATGGGCATAGCATTGGCGACACCGTACTTTGTGGCGTTGCCAGTCTTTTACAAGCCAATATACGTACGAGCGATAGCGTTGCCCGTTTTGGTGGCGAGGAATTTTGTATTATTTTACCCAACACGACTCAAGAGCAAGCAATACGTATTGCTGAAGCTATTCGTATTAAAGTAGAAAAAGCGATATTTGATGATATTCCTGTTACGTGTAGTTTTGGGGTTACGTCTATTAAATTTAAAGCCAGAACACCTTCTGAGTTAATTGAACAGGCCGATTTAGCACTTTATGAGGCTAAGTCTTTGGGTCGTAATCAAGTTGTGTTGTGGGATTGTGCGTTTGAAGAGTTTAAGCTTTTTAGATCGGAGTAAATCCAGCAGTATACAGCTCAGTTTTGATGTTATTTTTAAAATCATAACAAGTAAATTTTATACAACGCCGTGAGTTACTTACATATGTAATTAGGCTTATTAAATTAACCCTTTAAATATCAGTGTATTAACTTAGGCTTTAAAATTGCATTCTAAGCTAAGTTAAAAAACAAAATAAGGGATTTAGTAATGACTGAAGTTGCACTTTCGGCCTATTTGGCATTTTACCTCTATTTAATTATGTTGCTTGTACAGTGGGCTGTGGCTACGTTTAGCAAAGCTAAAGAGCCAAATGCTGTACCAGGTAAAATTGACGAGGATTTATCGCACGATAGCTTTATATTTAGAGCGCATCGTACGTTTCATAATACGCTTGAAAACAGCGCATTATTTATAGGTACGGTGTTATTTGCGTTTGTAATTAATTATCAAAGCCCGATTTTTGCTATGTGTATTTGGGTGTACTTAATTGCGCGTTTAATTCACATGGTGCTGTACTACGCTATAGCAACAGAGAAAAACCCAAGTCCACGTAGTTATTTCTTTTTAATCGGTGTACTTGCTAATGTGGTTATGCTGATAATGATAGGGTTAAGACTAATCTCTTAATTTATAAAAAAGTTATAAACTCTATTTATAACTTTAAACAAAAAAGCGAAGAGCCTTTAAGGCATCTTCGCTTTTTTGTTTAGGTAGCAGCAGAATATAAACCACGTCTACAGTAAGGTAATATTAATGGCTAATCGACGCCTATAAACCCACCTGTTTGATGTGTCCACAGGGCTGCGTAAATCCCGCCCTTAGCGATTAGTTCTTCATGAGTGCCTTGCTCAACTACGCCGCCGTCATCAAGTACAATTAATCTGTCCATTTGTGCAATGGTTGAGAGCCTATGCGCTATCGCGATTACTGTTTTGCCTGTCATTAAATCATCAAGGCTTGCCTGAATTGCTGCTTCTACTTCTGAGTCGAGTGCGCTGGTGGCTTCGTCGAGTATAAGTATGGGTGCATTTTTAAGTAGCACACGTGCAATAGCAATACGTTGGCGCTGACCGCCCGAAAGAGTAACACCGCGTTCGCCCACTTGAGCATCAAAGCCTTTGTTGCCTTTGCTATCTACCAAGTCGTTTATAAACTCAAGTGCTTTAGCTTGTTTGGTGGCGTTGATCATCTCAGCTTGCGTTGCATCGGGGCGACCATACAAAATGTTGTCTTTTACTGAGCGATGAAGCAGGGAAGTGTCTTGCGTAACCATCGCTATGTAGCGGCGTAGACTTTCTTGGCTTACGTCTGTGATGTTTTGCCCATCAATTTTTATTGTTCCTGAGTCAGTATCGTAAAAACGCAGTAACAAGTTAACAAGTGTTGATTTACCTGCACCAGAGCGACCGACTAAGCCAATTTTTTCGCCAGGTTTAATGTTTAAGTTTAAACCGTTCATTACTGGGCTTCGATTAGTCTCGTTTGCTGCTTTGCCGTAGTTAAAGTGTACGTTGTTAAACTCAATGGCACCTTGGCTTACGTTAAGCGTATCAGCATTTGGTTTATCGGCAACTTCAATAGGGTTAGACAGTGTTTTCATACCATCGGCTACGGTGCCAATGTTTTCGAACAAGCTGCTTATTTCCCACATGATCCACTGCGCCATACCGTTTAATCTAAGCGCTAAACTAACAGCAACTGCAATGGCACCTGCGCTAATTGCACTAAGCGACCATAAATAAAGTGATACAGCGGTAACTGAAAATACTAATAAATAATTTAAGCTTTGAATAACAAAGTTTAGGCTGGTTACCAAGCGCATTTGTTTGTACACAGGCTGTAAAAATACATCCATGCTTTGTTTTGCGTATTGCTCTTCACGCTGGGTATACGAAAACAATTTAATAGTAGAAATATTTGTGTAGCTATCAACAATTCGACCGGTCATTTCTGAGCGCGCATCAGCTTGTGAGCTGGCAATTTTTTTAAGGCGAGGTACAAAATAAAGCTGTACACAAATGTATAAAACTAACCAAACCAGTAAAGGGATCATTAAGCGCCAATCAGCTTCGGCAACTAAAAAGACCATTGAGCCAAAATAAACCACTATGTACATTAATACATCGAGTAGTTTGGTCACTGTTTCGCGAACGGCTAAAGAGGTTTGTAATACTTTGGTGGCTATTCTTCCTGCAAACTCATTTTGATAAAAGCTCACACTTTGGCGCAGTAAATAACGATGCGCTAACCAGCGAATCGACATAGGGTAATTGCCCAGCAATGCTTGGTGCAAAATAGCAGAATGAAAAAATACGACTACGGGCAATACCAGTAAGAGCATGACAGCCATTTTGATAAGTTCTGATTTTTGCTCTACAAACAAGGTTTCGGGTGTGTAGGCCGTTAACCAATCAACAAGCTGCCCCATATAGCTAAATAAAGAAACCTCTAAAATAGCGAGCATGGCGGCACTGATTGACATTAGCACCAACGACAGTTCCATTCCTTTGGTGTAGTGACGACAAAAAGCAAATAAAGTCGAAGGCGGCTGAGTAGGTTGATCCTCAGGAAATGCTTTTGTCATTTTTTCAAATAATCGATACATTTTAAAAACTTAAATGGCAAATAATGGTGGCTATTATACCATTTAAGTATTTTTAAATGCAGGTTTGTAAGGTATTAATTGTGAATATGCTAGAGCGTTATTAATATAAACTTATGTATAAAAGAACACCTAAAACACTTCACTTACTTTTATAGCATTGGGTTATTTAGGTTTGTACCTTTGCTCATGTATAAATCGTCATATCTGAGGCCACCATTTCCGTAAGGCTTTTTAATTGGGCCTGTATTACAGTTTGCTAAAAAATATATAAGAGGTTGTTCGCGCTTCATTCTAAATTGTGCATTTTTATACACCAGTGTTTGCTTGCTAAATTCACCACCTTTTACGTAAACATCATATTGCTGACCTTGCTCTGAGGCTGCTGTGTTATTAACAACATACCATACGTCGTACCATGTATTTGTTTGCAGTGGCTTGGCCGATTGTTTGGTAGTGTAGTTTTGAATGTTGCTATACCCGCTGTTGGTTTTAACCATTAATGCGCCATCGTTTACAAGCCCGTTTGATTCTGTTTTATCGGTTACGCGAAGTGTAGGCTCAAACGCATCGTACGCATGTTTATTAATTAGCTCTGGCGTAAGGTTGCTTAATCCAAAAGCATGGTTATTAGGAAAAACAGCCACGTTTATACGCATATAAAATGTGTAGGTTTGACCAACTTCAACCGCTTGTGGAAGCTTTGTATAAGAAAGCGCTTTGCGATTGCCGACAATACCATCGCGTGCAGGCTTTTTTAGTAAATAATGATTTGTGGATGTAGTTGCAGATACAGTTGCTTGTTCTGATTGTATAACCGTTATTTGTGGGTTTTTAACCTGTGGTTTAGTTTCATTTTGCGTATCGACACTCTGCCACTTGCTAAGTGAGTTTTCAAAATCATCAATAAGTAGCCAATCGCTCGACGTGTTTTCAGAAATGGTTGAACACGCCGCTAGCGTGCTTAACAAACATAAAAGTAACGTGTGTTTAAAATGCATAATTGGATCTCAGTAAGTTTAGGTGTTTTTGGTTAACCAATTATCGTTTTGGCTATAACTTTAAAGTAAAGGTTATGTAACCAATTTAATGTTTTTATGTCAATCATTAAAGCAATAGGTATGGTTTGATAGAGCTTGAAAATGTAATATAACCTTTGCATTCAATCAGCTCGGCAAGCTTTAGCTGAGTTTAAATTATTAGGACGTTTTATGTATACGGGTTCGTGTTTGTGTGGTGAGGTAAATGTTGAGGTGTCGGGTAGTATAACCAGCATTATCCATTGTCATTGTTCACTGTGCAGAAAAAACAGCGGGACTGCATTTGCAACCAATGGCTTTGTAAATACAGATGACTTCATAATAACTAAAGGGCAGGCTCTACTTAGCGAGTATAGTTTTAAAGTGGGGCGTACTCGTTACTTTTGTAAATTTTGTGGCTCGCCGGTTTATAGTCGCAATAATGATGACAAAAGTAGAATACGAATTCGTTTAGGAATATTTGATAGCGATATTACTGAGCAGGTTTTATCGCATAATTTTGTTACGTCTAAAGCTAACTGGGAGAAGTTAGAAACAAGCTTACCGTGCTATGAAAAACATGAACCTGGTCGGTAACGCGTTTTATTCAATGTGGTAAATGCTGTTAATACTTTTATAAAGGTCTGGCGCAAAGTTTATAAACACCGGTGAGTTTTGTATTTCATCAACGTTTATATGCATTAATGTTTGCTGGCTTAGTATGATCACTATATTTTTGTATTCGTTAAACTCTATTATCGCTAAGCACTGAAAATGTTGCCTTAAAAGTACTAAAAGCATTTGCAGCTCTTGGCCTGTTTGTGGGTTTAAATTAATGATTACTTGCGTATTTTGCTCACTGCAGCGATTTATATTTTGCCAAAAGCTATCGCTGGTTAAAAAAGGCTGGTGATATTCACCACTAAAAATATCGATAGTGATTACGTTAAAGTGATCAGTGCATTGGGTAATATATTGCTCGGCGCATTGTAAATAGGTGCTGTGCTTAATTGGTAACTTAAAGTGCTGGGCAGCAATTAAGGCAATGCTTGGGTTTATTTCTACCGTGTTAAATGTATTGATGGTGTTTATGTAAGGCGTATTACTTTGTAAGTGATACATAATTCGCTCAAACCCTGCAGTGCCCAAGCCTAAATTTAATATATTTAGTGTATCTACCGGTTTAAGTAAAAATAACATCATACACTGGTTTACAGGTACTATTACTTGCTCAGGGTGTATAAGGTTCATAACACCCTGAATTGTAATGTCTTCATTGGTTTTTTGTGCAAGCGTTAACCAACGATATTTTTTATTTTGATACACGCATACGGGGCCGTATGCACTTTGCTGCGACTCAATAAGGTTACTTTTAACTGTATCTTCTTTTAGCTGACGCATAACTTAAACTATTAATATATAAACAATGACAGTGTGCCACGAAAAACACATTTTTTAATAGATTTTTGTGTAACAAGGTTTGTAATTTAACCTCTAAATATAATATTGTATTAGCAATTAATTAGTTAGATGTTATTCAAGGATTGAAAATAAGAACATTTATTTGCGCCGTTCATTTTGTGTGTGCTCAGTGGATGAAAAAATTAGACTCAAGAAATAAAAATACTGCCATCAATGCTGCAGCATTGTTAGCCATGATATCTACTGTATATAGTTTTCTTTTAGCGATGACGTTTGACATTCGCCACTTAGATAAAATAATCAGTACTTTTAAGCAAAACCCTTTACTTATTGGCGCTTTATTTTACGCAATCGTAATTGGAATTGTGTTTTTAATTTTGGGTGATTTTAACGGTTATAGAAGTAGAGTTAGCTCTTGTATAAATAAAGGGAACTTTAAAAAATATATTTTAGGAATAAAGCTGTGGATGTTTGGGTTAATTCCTATGACCGGTATTATGTTGATTGTACGACTCAATTAACTCTCTAACTATTACTATAACTGCGCTTTAGCGTGCTCCTTTCTGCATCTACCTCAAATGTGTTGCCATAAAATCCTAGTTAAGTAATGGTTACACTATAATAATTAGGAGCTAATAGATGCTTAAAACACCTTTAAAAATCACAACAACGTTACTCAAATTTACTGCAATTGCAGGCGCTTGCACACTTGCATTATCAGCACATGGTGAAACGCAGTTACAATATACCGACCAACAAAAGTTACACGATATAGCAAGTGAAGTATCGGCTACCCGTATCGGTAGTGACATTCAAACGCTGGTGGATTTTGGTACTCGCCATACGCTTTCAGAGACTAAATCGGATACGCGAGGTATTGGTGCGGCTAGGCGTTGGATAAAAAAAGAATTTGAAAAAATATCAGCGCAGTGTGGTGGGTGCTTGGAAATAATTGAAGTAAAAGACACTATATCGGGCGAAAAACGCATTCCCAATCCTGTTGAAGTGGTTAACATAGTGGCTATTCAACGTGGGTCGAGCGAGCCGAATCGGATGGTGATGATGTCGGGTGATATAGATTCACGTGTAAGTGATGTTATGGACTTTACGAGTGATTCACCGGGTGCTAACGATAATGCATCGGGCGTGGCAGGAGTAATAGAAGCAGCTCGTGTTTTAAGTAAATACAAATTTAATGGTTCGGTAGTTTACGCGGCGCTTTCGGGCGAAGAGCAAGGTTTGTTTGGCGGTAAAATATTAACGGCTTATGCACAAAAGCATAACTGGCAAGTTCATGGCGTTTTAAACAACGATATGATTGGCAATATTACCGGTATTAATGGGGTAACTAATAACACGACTGCACGTATATTTTCAGAAGGTACCCGTGTTGTAGAAACAAAAGAGCAAGCTAATACTCGGCGCTTTACAGGTGGTGAAGTCGATTCTGCGAGTCGTAATTTAGCTCGCTACATAGATACTATTGCTGACAGATACATTCCTAATTTAGATACAATGCTTGTATATCGATTAGATAGATTTGGTCGTGGTGGGCATCATCGCCCATTTAATGATGCAGGTTTTGCAGCAGTGCGTATTATGGAAACTAACGAGCACTACGATCGTCAGCATCAAGATTTACGCACTGAAAATGGTGTTGAGTATGGCGATACCATTGAAGGTGTTGATTTTGATTATACGGCTAAGTTAACTTCACTTAATGCGGTAACGATGGCGTCTATGGCGTGGGCACCCGCACCGCCAAAAGAAGTTAAAATAAAGGGCGCTGTTACAGCTGATACGTCGTTTTCATGGCAACAAAGCAGTGATGAAAATATTGCTGGCTATAAAATTTATTGGCGTTACACGAGCGAGCCGCAATGGCAGTTTAGTAAATACGTTGGTAAGGTTTCACAGTACACACTTAAAAACGTAGTGATTGATAATTATTACTTTGGTGTAGCCTCTGTTAGTAAAGACGGTATTGAGTCTCCAGTAGTTTTTCCGGGTGATGTAGGTTCTTTTGATCACAATATAAAATAATAGTTTGGCTAAAAACACAGCAAACAGAGCGCTTTAAGGTGCAAACGACCTTTTTATACTTGCACCTTATTTACTAAGCCCTTAGAGTGTTAAAAAAGAAGTAAAAGGTTATTAAAAATGCAACAACAAGAAAAAAAGCCGTTAACAGCAAAAGAGCAAGTTATAACTGATGAGCAAAGAATGCAGTGGCAACGCGAATGTTTTCAAGCAGCGCAAAAACATTTAGCCGAAAAGGGCATTATGCCAAAATCAGTAGTTGATAAAGACAGCCGATTTTTAGCACCACTTTGTGCAATGTGGAAATTTAAAGCCCAAAACGGTAAAACATATTGGGTAGTAACAGGGCGCTTACCTACAGATCATGCTGAAGTAAGTGCAGCTACAGATGCTCGCGATGCAATGCGTTATTTTTCTTTGCAGTGGCAATTAAAAGCGGATCAAATTATGAGTACAGGCGCGCGTGATAAAACGCAGGTAGATTTTGCTAACTTACTTATAAATAGAGCACATGGCTTGTACGAAATGTATGATAATGAACCGCTGTGGGCAAATGAACCAAAGTAACTACAGTTTGGGTTAAGTAACAATGTAGAGGGTGATAGCTTATTTATTGCCCTTTTCTTTATCTAATGGACAAGTGTGAAGGGGGTTGTATTAAACGCCGAAACAGAGCATTGCATACGTTGCCTAGGAATTCCCGCCTCCATAAAAACATTTCCTTGCTGAATAAAGCCATTTCGCTTAAAACGCTCTACCTCATTTAAAATACAATTAATGCTTACTTCTTCTATACCTTGGTTGGAAGCTAATTCAACAATAAAGTTGAGAAGCGATTTATATACTTTGCGATTACGGTGCTCGGGTAATACCGCTATTCTGCCGATTAAGCCATCTGTACACAGCCGACCTGTTGCAATAGGGCAGTTTGCATCGTCTGTAACAAGTACATGTGATGCAATTTTATCTAGGCTATCAAATTCGATATGCTTGGGGATATGTAACTCGTAAACAAAAACTCGCTCTCGAATTTTTTGTAGCATATCTTTTTTTATATCCCACTCAACCTTATCAACCAGATAGCCCATTGCAAACTCCTATTGATAGCCAATTAAAATGAGTAAGCAATCACAGCAAAATTATTTAAGCCAATATCAGATGAAAATTAAAATTTTTAACTAACCTGTATACATAATATTTTACGCTGCAAAATGCTCACCATTATTAATAAAATTGGTATTATTACTCTTGGTCTATATTAAACCAAAGCCCCTCATTAACAAGTGTAGTAAAAGTTTGAGTAAAAACTAAACTTGGGTTTGTTAAATTTAATGCTGAACTTTCAAATTCAGTATTATCGGTAAGTAGTTTTACCGCCGCTAAGTCAGTTAATGGCATAGCGTAATTTTCACCGTTTACACTTAATAACACTTCGGTATCGAGCTGCTGATAAATAGCACGCGTGCCACCTAAACGCTCAAACACAGCTTCTTCATCACTTAAATCATCGCTTATTTGCTCAGGTGTAAATGGGGGTTCTACTGGTGCTAAATCCATTTCATGTTTGGGCTGACTAAGCGTTGAGCCTAACCATTGTTTAAATAAATCGTCATTTTCTAAAAGTGCCGCCATCAGTGTTTTAACTTTATCAACTTCAAGGTTTGTAAGTTCACCTTTTGATTTTCTTAGTGTGATGTTGTGATCGGTATAACGTTTTTGTCCGCTTTCGGTATCAATAATATGATCGGCAAAGCTCGACAATAAATCTTGTTGATTTGGCGCCCTAAAACCAACTGAATAATTTAGTGCGTTTTCTACAGCGTAACCTTCGTGAGGGCACCCTGGTGGAATATACAAAATATCGCCAGGTTCTAATATGCAATCTATTACGGCTTCAAAAGGTTCAACTTGTAGTAATTTTTTGTTTTGAGCAAACTGCTTAAGTGTTGGGTCGGGTAAGCCTACACGCCAATGACGTTTACCTTCGCCTTGAATAATAAACACGTCGTATTGGTCTAAATGCGGGCCAACACCACCATTAGGCGTTGAATAGCTGATCATTAAATCATCTATGCGCCAGTTGGGAATAAACCTAAATGGTTCTAGCAGTTGTGCAGCATCGCTATGCCAGTGATCAACTGCTTGCACGAGTAAAGTAGAGTGATCGTCGGTTAACTGCTCAAAGTCTTCAAATGGACCTTGGTGCGTTTGCCAGTCATTTTTATGATTGGTGATAATACGTGACTCTATGCTTTCTTCCATTGCTAGGCCGGCAAGTTCATTAGCATCAAGCGGGTCTTGAAAATTAGCAAAACCTTGTTTGATTAAAAGCGGCTTTTTTTGCCAAAAATGGCTTAAAAACTCTTGCTCAGACAAATTATTTATTTTTAATTGATACATACATTATGCCTACTAGTTAGTGCAATGGGGTTAAAACAAAAAAAGCGAAAGGATGATCCTTTCGCTTTTTAAAAGAGCAATTTAGTTTTTAAACTAAATCATCAATAAACTCAACAGCACGACCAATGTAATTAGCAGGTGTTAGTTTTTTCATTTCTACTTTAGCGTGCTCTGGAAGGTCTAAACCATCGATGAAGTCAGCCATTATTTCTTGATTTACACGTTTGCCGCGTGTTAAATCTTTAAGTTTTTCGTATGGTTTTTCAATGCCATATTTACGCATAACCGTTTGAATCGGCTCGGCTAGTAATTCCCAGTTTTGATCAAGCTCGTCAGCTAAACGTTGCTCGTTTACTTCAAGCTTACTTACACCTTTAAGTGTTGATTGGTATGCAATAATTGCATAACCCATACCTACACCTAGGTTACGTAATACAGTTGAATCAGTAAGGTCACGCTGCCAGCGAGAAACGGGTAATTTTTGTGCAAGATGAGCAAAAATAGCGTTTGCTAAACCTAAGTTACCTTCTGAGTTTTCAAAATCAATTGGGTTAACTTTATGTGGCATTGTTGATGAGCCAATTTCGCCTGCAATTGTTTTTTGCTTAAAGTGATTAAGGGCAATGTAACCCCACATGTCACGGTCAAAATCTAACAATATAGTGTTAAAACGTGCAATTGCGTCAAACAACTCTGCAATATAGTCATGCGGTTCAATTTGTGTAGTAAATGGGTTTAGTGTTAAGCCTAAACTTGATACAAATTTATCTGCATGTGTGTGCCAGTCGTAATCTGGGTATGCGCTAAGGTGTGCGTTGTAGTTACCTACAGCACCGTTAACTTTACCTAGCATCTCTACTTGTGCAATTTGCCCGCGTTGACGCTTTAAACGCATATATACGTTAGCAAACTCTTTACCCATAGTTGATGGTGTAGCAGGTTGTCCGTGCGTACGAGTCATCATTGGGATTGTTTTGTATTCAATTGCTTTAGCTTTAATTGCGCTTAAAAGTTCATCGCAATAAGGAAGTAAAACATTTTTACGCGCTTCGCTTAGCATTAAACCATGAGATAGATTGTTAATATCTTCTGAAGTACAAGCAAAGTGAATAAATTCGTTTATTGCATGAAGCTCACTGTTATCGGCTACTTTTTCTTTTAGTAGGTATTCAACCGCTTTAACATCGTGATTTGTAGTGCGTTCTATATCTTTAACGCGTTGTGCATCAGCTTCACTGAAGTTATCTACAATGGCGTTTAGAAGTGCATTAGCTTCTTCGCTAAATGCAGGTACTTCTTTAATATCGCTTGCTGCAGCTAACGCTTGCAACCAACGCACTTCAACAATTACGCGGTATTTGATTAAGCCAAATTCGCTGAAAATACTGCGTAGTTCAGTGGTTTTGCTGCCGTAGCGACCATCCACTGGAGAGATAGCCGTTAACGCTGAAAGCTCCATAATAACTCCTAAATTTTAGTTTGAACGATAGTTAAATTTTTGTTTTAGCAATAGCGAGTATTTTTCTTTTTGCAAAGAAAAAGTGACGGCGTTTACCGCCCATTTGTCGCCATAATACTGCACTTCTAATGCCGGCTAATAATAACGCACGGATTTTATTTTGAGTGGGCTGCTGTTTTAATAACTCGGGTTTGCCATAAACCTGTATTCGGTGCCCAAGGGGGCTCAGCACCGACGAGTATATATCTGCTAAACCGGCAACAACGCTCTCATCGGTAATAGCAAAGTGGTCTAAACGACGATGAATATCATCAATTCGTTTACCTAATTCGTTTAAGCTTTTGCCGTTTGCACTTAGTGCTCGCTCAAGCTGCATTAAACCACCTACGTACTTTACAATTTCAACATCTTTTTGAGCGCCTGCGGTTAGCTGCGCCATTAATGTTTTGTAACCATCACGTAAGTTGTCAGTACCTTGGTAAACATCTTCTGGCGATGCCGGAGATGTTTGAATAATACTTGAAAGTAAGATTTCTAAATCATGTTCGTTATTGTTGCCGTACTGGGCAATTTTTTGAACTTGTTTAGCAGCCTGGCACATGGCGGCAAGCGCCATGACTTGGTGCTCATTCATTACTTAATCACCGAATCAATAATACCGCCACCTAAACAGATATCTTCTGCGTAAAATACGGCAGATTGACCAGGCGTCACTGCTTTTTGTGGCTCGTCGAACAATACGCGGGCCATGCCGTCTTCACCTACAAGTAAAGTACAGCTTAAGTCTTCTTGGCGGTAACGCGTTTTTACTGTGCAGCGGGTGGTGCCTTTAGGGCCAATACGGTCTACCCAATGAAGTTGGTTTGCGTTAAGACCGTTGCTGTATAGGCGAGGGTGATCTTTACCTTGGCCCACAATAAGTACATTTCGCTCAAGGTCTTTATCTACTACGTACCAAGGCTCACCAGAACCTTCTTTCATACCACCAATTAACAAGCCTTTGCGTTGTCCAAGTGTGTGGTACATTAAGCCTTCGTGCTCACCTACGTTATTACCGTCAGTGTCTTCGATAACGCCAGGTTGTGCTGGTAAGAACTTTTGTAAAAAGTCTTTAAATTTACGCTCACCAATAAAGCATATACCTGTACTGTCTTTTTTATCGTGAGTGATTAGGTCTTGTTCTTCTGCTATGCGGCGTACTTCTGGTTTTTCGATATCGCCTACAGGGAATAACGTTTGGCCAATATGTTCATGGCTTAGAGTATATAAGAAGTAGCTTTGATCTTTATTGTTATCAAGTCCGCGACACATTACGTATTTGTCATCGCGAAGCTCACGGCGAACATAGTGACCCGTTGCAATAAAGTCAGCACCGAGTGCTTGAGCAGCAAATTCTAAAAAGGCTTTAAATTTAATTTCTTTGTTACACATTATATCTGGGTTAGGTGTACGACCTGCTTTGTACTCAGCTAAAAAGTACTCAAATACGTTGTCCCAGTATTCTGCTGCAAAGTTTACTGTGTGAAGTTCAATGCCTAACTTATCACACACTGATTGTGCATCTTTTAAGTCATCAGCGGCAGCACAGTATTCATCATTGTCGTCTTCTTCCCAGTTCTTCATAAACAGGCCTTCTACTTGGTAGCCCTGTTGTTGTAATAAATATGCAGATACAGAAGAATCAACACCGCCGGACATGCCAACAATGACTTTAATG
Source organism: Pseudoalteromonas sp. c7(2019) (assembly GCF_011378625.1). NCBI lineage: Bacteria > Pseudomonadati > Pseudomonadota > Gammaproteobacteria > Alteromonadales > Pseudoalteromonadaceae > Pseudoalteromonas > Pseudoalteromonas sp. c7(2019). The sequence continues at coordinate 44,868 of NZ_WTKS01000006.1, forward strand.
TGACTATTTTCGCTCATGAATAATTTCGCTTATACAGATTGCTGTTAACTTGGAAAGGCCGCGATTATAGCATGTATTTTGTTTGTGCTTAAAGAGACTAAGGGCGCAAAGAGGGGAATTAGTCAGTATTTTATTTATATAACAAATAGCAAACTAGACTTAAGCGCGTTATCAGGCTGTAACTTTAGTAATATTAAAGTGATCTTTACTAATAAATTAAGACTATAGAATAATTCATGTAGTTATTGAGTTTTATTAATAGTATTTTCTTTTAAAACTACTAGAGTAAATATACACTTAATAAAATAAAAATAGTGGTGAGTATATGAATGTAAACCACTTTAAGTCGCTTGATATATAGTCAATGGAATGAATATATGAATTACGCCTATCAAATAAACAAGATAAATTCTTTAGTTGAACACTACACAAACGAATCTGACTTTGTGGATAGTGAATTACTCTCCAGTAAAACGACAGAGTTTAAAAAGTCAGCCTATCACCTTTTTTATGAGTTAATAAAACTCAAAAACCCCCACATTTTCCAAGAACCAAACCATGTACATGAGTTATTTAGTTTAATTAAGGGCTCAACTGCTAAAAAGAACATTGAGCTAAAGGTGCTTGAGCATGTAGAGCACTGGTGGCTTGAATGGTATTTTGCTTTAGAAATGGACGAAAAGCTTAGTATTGAAAAAAGTGATATGCCAATGAGTTACCTACCTCAAAGTACGCTCAACCCTATGCGCAAACATGAGATAAGTCATTACGCTAGATTATTTACCGTTTTGCCAATGCCGGTATGTAATGTGTGTGCCAAAACGGGTGATATTTTAAAAGTTAATCAACGCTTTGTAGATGTTTTTGGTTATACAGTAGAGGATGTACCTAATCTTAAATCGTGGTGGGAAAAAGCGTATCCAGATCCGCAATATAGAGCACTTGTAAAAGATCTGTGGCAAGACTCACTTGAAAAGGCGCTGAATAATAATAACGATATACCCGCAAATAACTATCGAGTTTCATGTCGTGATGGTTCACAAGTGATGATGGAAATTTCAGGAATTGATATAGGCGAAGAGTTTTTAGCTGTTTTTAATGATGCTACAGAGCGTTTAGAAGCAGAGGATATACTTAGGGATATGGCCTTTTTGGATGCATTAACCAAGATTGCAAATAGGCGTCGGTTTGATGAAAAACTAACGCATGAGTACGAACGAGCAAAAGAATGCGAAGGCATGCTATCGATGATTATTATCGATATTGACCATTTTAAACAATTTAATGACCGGTATGGGCATGTAGCGGGCGATACGTGTTTATATGATGTGGCTCAAACAATTGCTTCAACGGTTAGTCGCCCAGAAGATTTTGTTGCTCGCTATGGGGGAGAGGAATTTGTTGTTTTATTACCTCAAACCGATAGGCAAGGGGCGTTGTTTATAGCTGAGCAAATACAAAAAGCTGTAGAAAATTTAGCTATTGCACACCAGGATAGCTTTACCGGATTTTTATCTATAAGTATGGGTATTAATACCATCAGTGACTATACAAATAGTGATGAAATTAGCTTTGTTAAAGCCGCTGATAACGCCCTGTATTATGCTAAAAAACAAGGGCGTAACTGCATAGCGCTAAGCTCCGAGTAAATAAAATAGAGTTAATTATTTTATTTAAGCTACTCCCCAATATAGCTAATTATAAATAGTTTCTAGGCTTAATACTGGTCGATTCAGGCTGTCGTTAATACACTTCAATACTAAAGGGCTTCTAAGCGGTAGTGATTTTATTTGCTCTAATGTGTACCAGTTAGCGCTGATAATGTCGGTATCTATTGGTGTTGGCGCTTTTATATTATCAGGCGCTTCAAATAAAAAGCAGAATCGTAAATAGTGCACTCCATTTTCGGCATGCAAATTATACACACCTAAAAAGCCGACTGGCTCAAGCGCTAAGCCTGTTTCTTCAAGTAGTTCTCTGCTTGCAGCTTGTGCAAGAGTTTCGTTTTGCTCTAAATGACCCGCAGGTTGATTGTAACAAACCTGCTGTGTAAATTTATCGCGCTCTTTTACAAGTAAAAACTCATTTTGCTTTTTTACTATTGCCGCAACTGTTACATGCGGTTTATGCATCAACTACGCCCTTAATTACTTTGTATTCACCACAATTAATATCATCCAAGGTATAGTTGCCAATGCTATAACGAATGAGGCGAAGTGTAGGGTGTCCAATATGCGCGGTCATTCGGCGAACTTGTCTGTTTTTACCCTCGTTAATGGTAATACTTAACCAAGTAGTCGGGATTGCTTTTCGCTCTCGTACAGGCGGATTACGCGTCCAAATTGTAGGTTCATCAATTATTTTAACGTTAGCGGGGAGTGTAAGCCCGTCTTTAAGTTCTACGCCATTACATAAATCATTAATTGATTTACTTGTTGGTTCACCTTCAACTTGTGCCCAGTAGGTTTTATTCGTTTTTTTATCAGGTGCAGTTAACGTGTTTTGTAATTTTCCACAGTTTGTTAAAAGCAATAAACCTTCACTGTCTCTGTCGAGCCGTCCTGCTGCGTAAACTTCTTTAATAGGGATAAATTCAGCAAGTGTTTTTCTATCGTTGTCATCCGTAAATTGGCATAGCACATCAAATGGTTTATTGAATAACACAATTTTTCTGTCTTTAGATGCTATTTGCGGCTTTATCTCTCTTTTACCTGAAGGCGTTTTGTTAAGTGCACTGCGTGAATAAGTACGCCCTGTACTTCTTTTTGGCTTGGATTCAGTTACTTGATTATTGCCTGATTTAGATCTCATTATATGCACCTAGCTGGTTTTGGTAATCCGGCGATTTTTGTTGCTTGCTTAGCAGGACCTTTAGGGAATAATTTATATAAATAAAGGCTGTTTCCTTTATCTTCACCGAGTGCTTTAGCCATTGCTTTTACAAGCATCCGAATTGCTGGGCTGGTGTTATATTCAATATAAAAATCACGAACAAAGTTAATGACTTCCCAGTGTTGAACGCTAAGGGTAATGTTTTCTTGGATAGCAATTACAGGTGCAAGCTCCTTTGACCACAAAGTATGGTCAAGCAAGTAGCCTTGTTTGTCGGTTTCAATCTGTTGGTTGTTAAATTCAAGCATGAGTTACCACGTAATTGATTGATTAGTTGATAAAGTGAGTGCTACAAAGTCTTCATAGCTAATGGCTTTATCGTTATCTGTTAATTTTATTGCACGTACTTGCGCGTCTTGTTCAAGTATTAACAGTGTATCTGCAAATTGCCTAAATTGTTTTTTTGCAAAGCAGGCATCACCAACAAGTAGCACGTTATCGTCTGATAAAATTAAGTTCTCTAGCTGATTAGCCGAATAATAGTTAAGCGGCTTAGAAAAAATATGTAATGTACTCATAAATTCACCACATGTTGCTGCGCTTTGATTAATGTTTGTTGTTGGCTAAAGTTGAGTGCTTTTGCCTCTATGAGTAAATCATGTTTATTTAAACCATAATCAAGCAATGACTTTTCACACACGTAGATGTTTTCAACATCATAGATTTCGAGTGTTTTAATGTTTTTAAAAAAATCTTTTAAGCCAATATCGTTTGGTTGTTGATGTTTTTTTAAAGCCAAAACGGCGGGGCCGCTAAACAACCAACTCACATTTTGGTCAACGGCAGCAAATATCAATGTCATATCAAGTGCATCACGAATATTTAAATCGTCAAATGGACTGCACTGACTCATTACTAATACGTTTATCATTTAAATTGCACCCATTTATCAGCGTCGCTTGCAAGCATTGCAAATTCAGCTAGCCCTGCGACTGCAAATACACCTGTGTTTTTAATATCTAACCCGCGTTTTTCAGCGGCGGTAACACACAGCATTAAATTTAGTTTTTGATCGGCGAGTTCCTGCCAAAGTGCTGAAATTTGAAGTTCGTCTGAGGATAAATCAAAGTGGGTAGATGCATGATAAATACCTTGCTGGTATAAAAAAACAGCATCAATGGTGTGCCCTTGGGCTAAACATGCATTCGCAAACTTAACTAACCTTTGCGTTGTATCGTGATCGGATGGTGGTGTATGTAATGAAAGAACAAAACGTGACAAAACAATTCCAATAAAAAAGCCCCAATTAAGGGGCTATTTTAACAGAACTATTTAATTAGTCATCACTTGCGCCAAGTAGAGCAAGTAAAGACGTAAATAAGTTATATACGCTTAGGTATAAAGACACTGTTGCGCGAATGTAGTTGGTTTCGCCGCCATTAATGATTCGGCTTGTATCGAATAAAATCAAACCAGACATGATCAATACAACTGCCGCATTAAGCACCATAAACATAAGTGAACTGCCAACAAAAATATTAACGATGCTAGCTACAATCACAACGATTAAGCCAACCGTTAAAAAGCCACCCATAAATGAGAAGTCTTTTTTAGTGTTCAGTGCATAAGCAGATAAACCAAAAAAGATAAGCGCCGTAGAACCTAACGCTTGCATAATAAGCATTGGGCCATTAGGCATTGCAGCATAATGGTTAAGCAATGGACCTAAGCCTGCCCCCATTAAACCTGTGAAAGCAAACACCCAAAATACACCAGATGCTGTATCTGCTTTTTTATTTACAACAAATAATAAACCGAACGAAACAAGTGTAAACACAATTCCCATAAAGTAAGGTAATTGTAGTGCCATTGAAATACCGGCTGTAACAGCACTGAATGCAAGTGTCATAGCTAGTAAAAAGTAGGTGTTTTTAAGTACCTTGTTTGTTTCAATGGTAGACATTACCGGTTTCGCGGTATTGTACGATTGATTAAACGCCATTGTAGAGCTCCTTTAAGTGAAACGTGTGTGTTTCGATAATTTAACTAAAATTAGATTACCAACTCTTATATGTTTGGGCAAACCTTTGTAGATCAATAGAGTTAAATATTTAAATAAAAGAGTATTGACGGCTAAATTAAAAACACTTTGTTCTAACTTTAGACAAATTAATTGTTTTTTAAGCACTTAAACAATTAATTAAAAAAAAAGCTTCACAAAAGGGATGGGTTTCCCTATTATGCAGGCCGTGCGGAGAGATGGCAGAGTGGTCGAATGCACCGGTCTTGAAAACCGGCATGGGTTTATAGCCCATCTAGGGTTCAAATCCCTATCTCTCCACCACTTATTTAATAAGTGTGTGGTAATTAAAGTATCATTCACTTAAATAGTTATTAGTACACTCTTACTTTTAACTTAGCAGTATCGGAGAGATGGCAGAGTGGTCGAATGCACCGGTCTTGAAAACCGGCATGGGTTTATAGCCCATCTAGGGTTCAAATCCCTATCTCTCCACCATATAACAAAATAGCCCGCTAATTTAGCGGGCTTTTTTGTGTTTGGAACAAAATCAGTGCACTTATACCAATCCGCAATAATACTTAATCATTTTGCGGGGCTAAACGTGTCGCTCCCTGCGTTAAAAAATTCTCATTTAGAACAACTAAATAGCGAATTTTTTGCCTAGCTATCAACACGTTTTTCCGCCTTAAAAATAGACCACTTAATTAAGCGAATTGGTATTACATGTTTTATCTCTCATTAGTAAAATCTTAAAAGCAGATAGAATTGCTCACACACCACCTTCTGCTGTTAAATAACGTTGATGTTCTCTTCCTTTTTTTGTTTTTAATAAAACTACCATCACAAAAAATTTTAAATGAGTTGGAATGCACATATTAATGTGTGCTATTTTTAAATATTGGTGGATTAAAGGTATGCAAAATAGGATGTTGTGGCTCAAAGATGATCTAGATTCGAGAAAGTTAGTTGTATATCGTGCCGTCATGTTTTCGTTTATAGCGCTTTTTGTACTTTTTGTATTTCAACCTTTTGGCACTTCAAGCGATACCGAGTCTTACAAGTTTCTGCGGCTTTTTGGCTATGGGTTAGTAACCTTTTGTGCTTTGCTATTGTCAGGATTCATAGAAATAGTGTTACTTAAGTTTAAGCTAAGTAAATTAAGCCGTTTAATTATTATTCCTGTCACATATATTTTAATTACTGCGTTATTCAATCATGGGTATTTTGTGGTTGCTGTACTTGGGTCTTGGCATTGGCAGAATCAATTACTTTTTGTAGGGTATATTTTTTGTATTGGTGTATTTCCTCTTATTTTTTTACTTGTGGTAAATAGGCATGTAATAGATTTAACTAAGCCAAGTACAGTTAGCGTCGTTCAAGAGCAGTTGAGAGAAGTTGAATTAAAGACAATTACTCTTAAAGGCGATAATAAAAACGACGAAATTAACACGGCTCATCACCATATTTTATTTATTAAATCTTCAGACAACTATTGTGAAATAACAATACTGGAAGGAGCTTCAACTTCACGTAAACTATTACGTGTATCTCTTAGCGGTTTATTAAAGCAGCTTCCAGAAAATACAATTATATTACGATGCCACCGTTCTTATGCGGTCAACCTGCAAAACATTCAGCACTACAGTGGTAATGCTGGAGGGTTGCAATTATCGCTGCATACAATTGATATTAAAATACCGGTGTCTCGTTCTTATGTAAAAGTAATAAAAGATGCTTTGTCATTAATCCCAAAAACATGTTAATCCCCCCTAAAACATGGGCTTTATACCTCGTCTTGTAATTGAGACCTAATAAGTCGCTTTGTATTTTTACTATTGCGAAGATTAAGTTGAAATTTACAACTTAACGAGGAAAGTAGATATGAAATACGCTATCAAGGCACTTGTAATAATTTCTATATTTGTATTTTGCCACTATGTAATGAGGCAGTTTTGGGGAGAAGGTTGGTCTAGCTGGTTGTCTGAACTTGATAATCTAACTGGCATTTTATTTACCCCCGCTAAATATACTTTTTTATATGGACCGTTAGTTATTGCGGCTATTATTTTGTTTAAACAAAGTGAGCCTTTTGAATCTATAGGGCTTAATTCTTCTGGTTTTATTAACTATGCACTCGCAGCAATTATTTGTTGTGCTCCTATGGCAATAGGTTATGGATTTTTGAGTGATGAACTTAACCTATCAATACCAGCAATAATCACCGGCTCAGTTTATGCGGGTTTTTTTGAAGAGCTAATTTTTAGGGCTGCATTGTTTGGTGTTTTATTTAAATATTGTAGATGGGGCTTTGTGCCTGCGGCATTGATTAGTTCAGTAATATTTGGCCTGGGCCATATTTATCAAGGTAATGATACGATTTCTGCATTGATGGCGGTTGCGATCACTACTGTAGCAGGTACATGGTTTGCGTGGCTATATTGTGAATGTGGTTATCGTATTTGGTTTCCTATGTGGATGCATATTTTTATGAATGCAGCTTACGGAATATTTGGTATGTCGGGCGGCGCAGCAGGTGATCTACAAGGTAACTTATTTAAAGCAACAGCCATTGTGTTAAGTATTGTGTATGTTGAGATGCTAATTCGACGAGGAAAGCAGCGCGAAGTTACATTATCAAAATTATTTCAATGCACTAAAAGTGGCCTTTATACGCAACAAGCTTACTTAAATTGATTGGGAAACGACCATGCTAGAACTATTTATTGTAATAATTATATTTAGCTCACCCTTTTTGATTCTTACTATTACTAAACGTTATTTCACCTATAAAACTACAATAATGGCAGCGCAAGTAAAATTTAATGGACTGAATAATAATAAGATAACAAAATTAGAGGAACAAAGAGCGATGTTGAACAAAAGATTGGCAGTGCTAGAGGAAATAGTAACATCTCGCCACTTTGAGTTATCAAATAAAATAGCTCAGTTATAAGCACTTTGATAAGTATGACCCAAACGTATGAGCCTATTAATTTATTAATAGGCTCATACTGCAATAAGGTTTATTTTTAATCATAAATTACGACCATAGTCTCTATTTCTAAGCTTTAGATCTTGGTGCATGCTTAATACATTAAAATTTATACTCTGTATTAAGGATTATTAGATGAAACATCAACTCGCAAAAAGCGTCGCGCTTTCATTATTGTCCCCGGTAATTATTGGCAGCTTGTTAGGATTGTATTATGCACTAACGCTACAGGGTGATTTCTTATCCGTATTTTTTCAACTGTTGATGACTGCTATCTCAAATGCACATATTGTAGGCTTAACGATGGCGGCCTTTGTTGTGCCAGGGTATTTACTAATGTTTAAGTATTCTAAAGTTAATTATTCAGGTGTATTAACGCTTGGTTTGTTAGGTGGCGCTATATTTAGTTACTTATTAAGTGCCTCAACTGGCGAGATATTTTTGATTAATAGTGTTATGTCAGCATTTGCAGCCGGACTGTTTTTATTTGGTCTTCGCAAATCGGTAAAAAAATAATCGCAGCATTATTAACCAAGCACGCTGATAAACGGTGCGATTTCCTTTTTTTTACCTCCAAAAGGTTCCAATTTTTCACGACAAAGAGTACCTTTAGCTACTGTATGTTTAATAAGAAGTAGTTTGGTATGCAAAAGCACGATTTTTACCAGTCATTAGTTAAGCAAACTGAATCGCTGATAGCTGGTGAATCTAATGTAATTGCCAATTTGGCAAACATAAGCGCGCTGTTATTTACCTCTTTAGAAGATGTAAATTGGGCGGGCTTTTACTTTATGGATTCTCCTACTGAATTAGTACTTGGTCCGTTTCAAGGTAATCCTGCATGCATCCGTATTCCCGTTGGGAAAGGGGTATGTGGAACAGCTGCGGCAACCGCTGAAACACAATTAATTGAAGATGTTCACGCTTTTGACGGGCATATAGCCTGCGATGCAGCGTCTAACTCTGAAGTAGTTGTACCTATCATGAAACATGGTAAAGTATTCGCAGTACTAGACATTGATAGTCCAAGTATTGGCCGATTTGATGCTGATGATAAAGCTGGCCTTGAAGCATTAGTGAAATGCTTAGAGGCGAGCCTGTAATGAAAGATTTGCTAAATGTTCAAGACTACCTATTTGCTGTGCAAGATGTTGGCGACTGGGAAGGCGAAGAAGAGCATGTAGCGGAAACGCTCAATGATTTAATTCATATTGCATGGGATCGTCTTCCAGATGATTCAGAATGTGAATTTATTGATGAAACAATTAATGGTATTTGGGAACACCTTCGGGGTGATATGGCTGTAATAGAAGCCGATTTCGAAGAGTTGGTCGACTGGGTAACACACTACGTCGATTCGTCCCTTGATGAAAAGATGTGAAAAATAGGTTCTAAAATGGAAACCACAAACAAGCTAAAAGATATTAATGAAGTGTTGGAATTTTTATATCAAGAATTCCCACAATGTTTTAAACAAAAAGATGGCATCAAGCCGCTTAAAGTAGGTATTTTTAAAGATATTGCTGAGCGTATTGAAGGGTCTGAAAAAGTAAGTAAGACTCAAGTTCGTCAAGCGCTTAGAAAATACACGTCTAATTGGCGTTATTTAGAAGCTGTGACAAAGTCAGAGTTTCGTATTGATCTTGATGGTAATCAAGGTGAAAAAGTTGAGCAAGAGCATATCGACCATGCACAAAAAGCATTGGAAGAAAGCCGCGCTAAAATGGCAAAACGCAAAAAACAACAGCGTCCTCGCCAAGATTCTGATTCTAAATCTTTCAAGAAAAAACCAGCTCATGCTAGCAAAGCAGGCGATAAAAACGCACCTGCAGCTAACAAACCTGCTAAAGCAGCGCCAGTTAAACGTTCAGGAAAAATTGAACCTTTACCAGCAACTGAGGTCAAGGTTAATAATAAGGTTAAGGTTAAACTTGGCCAAGCACTTGTAAATGCAGTAATCACTGAAGTGAACAAAGATGACGTTCATGTTGAATTAGTGACAGGTATGCAAGTTAAAACCAAAGCTGACAGCTTATACATCGTTTAAGTTGTAAATAAATTAAGGAGTTGTGTATGAGTAAAAAGTTTACGCTCATTCCGTTAGTTGCTGCCCTGTTTTCAGGTTCATTATTTGCTGCTGTAGAAGCCGTTACAATTGACGATTTACCCCAGCTTAAGCAAGAGAGTCAACATGGTACTGCTAGCAAACGAGTGGCCAGCTTATTTGCTCGTTCACACTATACACCGGTTCGATTTAACGATGAGCTTTCTAGTAAAGTGTACGATCGTTATATCGAATCCCTTGATTTTAATAAAAGCGTTTTCTTAGCCAGCGATATTGCTTCTTTTGAGCAATATCGTGATGACTTTGATAACGCTATTACTACCGGTAAATTAGACTTTACGTTTGATATTTTTAACTTAAGTCTTAAACGCCGTTTTGAACGTTACGAGTATTCACTTACTTTACTTGAAAAAGAAATGACGTTTGATAAAGAAGATGAATACTTTTTTGACCGTGAAGATTCAGCATGGCCTGTGTCACAAGCTGAGCTTGATGAAATTTGGCGTGAGCGTGTAAAGTACGACGCACTGCGTTTAAAAATGACGGGTAAAGATTGGGAAGGCATTAAAGAAGTGCTGACCAAACGCTATAAAAATGCAGAAAAACGTTTAGTACAATCTAATTCAGAAGATGCTTTTCAAATTGTTATGAATTCGCTAGCACGTAGTATTGAGGCGCATACATCTTATTTATCGCCACGTCGTGCAGAGCAATTCAAAATGGATATGGATTTAGAGCTTGAGGGCATTGGTGCCGTACTAAGCCCTGATGAAGACTACACTGTTATTCGCAGCTTAGTGCCGGGAGGCCCTGCAGATAAAACAGATCAAATTAAAGCTGATGACCGCATTATTGGTGTTGCCCAAGATGGCGAAGAATTTGTAGACGTAATTGGCTGGCGTTTAGATGACGTAGTTGATTTAATTAAAGGTCCTAAAGGGACTAAAGTACGTCTACAGTATTTAAAAGGTGTTGACGCTCACGGCGCACCTAAAGTTGTTGAAATCACGCGTGATAAAATTCGACTTGAAGATAGAGCGGCTAAATCAGAAGTATTTGAAGCCAAATACTCTGATTTAACAAGTAAAGTTGGCGTGATTGAAATTCCAGGCTTTTACAATAATCTTTCGAAAGATGTAAAAGTTGAGCTGGCTAAGCTTAAAGAAGAAAAAGTTGATGGTATTATTATCGACTTACGCCAAAATGGTGGTGGTTCTTTATATGAAGCAACACAACTGTCTGGTTTGTTTTTTGACCAAGGTCCAGTTGTTCAAATTCATACCTTAAATAACCGTATTGAAGAGCAAAAAGATCGTGATGGTATAACTTATTACGACGGTCCTTTAACTGTTTTAGTTGACCGTTACAGTGCCTCTGCTTCTGAAATATTTGCAGCAGCTATGCAAGATTATGGTCGTGCAGTTATTATTGGCGAGCAAACTTTTGGTAAAGGTACAGTACAGCAGCACAAAGGCTTAGGCCGCGCTTACGATTTATACGATAATGCGCTGGGTAGCGTACAATATACGATTGCTAAGTTTTATCGTATTAACGGTGGTAGTACGCAACATAAAGGTGTGATCCCTGATATTTCGTTTCCATCAGCAATCGATCCTGCAGAGTGGGGCGAAAGTAAGCAAGATAATGCACTTCCTTGGGACAGCATTGTTAAAGCGAAATACAAAAAATTAGGTAATTTAACACCTATTATTACGTACCTTGAGAAACAACACGAAGTACGAATTAAATCAGAACCAGAATTTGGTTATGTATTTAATGACATTACCTTATACAACGAAGAGAAAGACCGTAAAACTATCTCTTTAGTTGAAGCTACGCGTATTAAAGAAAAAGATGAAGGTGAAGCACGTGCACTTGTACGTACTAACGAACGTCTTAAGCGTTTAGGTAAAGATCCGGTAGAAAACTTAGACGATTTACCTGAAGTAATTGAAGAGCTTGACCCATTTTTGGAAGAAGCTGCATTAATTACTCAAGATTATATTAATTATGGTCGTATAGCTAAGAAGTAACAACTGGTTTTACCTCTATAAAAAAGGCGCATTAGCGCCTTTTTTACTACCTAAAATTTACTAAATTGTTATAATATTTGATTACATAAAGTTGAGCTAGATCAATCATGCTCAATTAATGCGCTTTACGTGCTAAAAATAATAATTAAACACACAGTAAGTGTGTCTAGGAGTCTCTACTTTGAAGCTATTGGATGACAAACCAATCAAGCCCGCCTCGTTTTTTGATGCATTAATTCCTATCTCTGTATTAATTTGTTTACTTGGTGCTGCAGTTTACTTATTTGGTGATAACTCTTCATCAGGCCCTAACCAAATTGCACTTTTATTTGCTACTTTTGCAGCGGCTTTAATTGGGCTTAAAAACGGTTATACATGGAAAAAATTAGAACAAGCCATGATCGAAGGTATAACGCTTTCACTTGGCGCTATCCTAATTTTACTTATGGTAGGTGCGTTAATTGGCACTTGGCTACTTTCTGGAACTGTACCAACTTTAATTTATTATGGCTTGCAAGTTATAAACCCAAGTTGGTTTTATGCAGCGAGTTGTTTAATTTGTGGCATTGTAGCTATGAGTATAGGTAGTTCTTGGACTACTGCCGCTACGATAGGTGTTGCTTTATTAGGCGTTGCAACGGGTCTTGGACTTGAACAAACAGTTACAGCAGGCGCTGTTATATCTGGTGCGTACTTTGGTGATAAGTTAAGCCCGCTGTCAGAAACAACCAATCTAGCGCCAGCAGTTGTAGGCGCTGATTTATTTGAGCATATTCAACATATGCTGTGGACGACAGTACCAAGTTTTGTAATTGCACTGATTATATTTATATTCATGGGCTTTAACGCAACTGCTTCAAGCGAAGCGGGGCGCATTGATGAAATAACGGCTATTTTACAGCAAAACTTTAATATTGGTTTTGAAATGCTAATCCCGCTAATTGTACTTTTAGTTTTAGCGATTAAAAAAATGCCAGCCTTTCCTGCTATCTCTATCGGTGCTGTTGTGGGCGCTGTTTGGGCCATGTTGTTTCAATCTGATTTAATTGCTAGCCAAATTGATGTTTCTCAAGGGCAGCTAGTTGGCTATTTTAAGCTTGTTTGGACGACGTTTTTTGATGGTTTTAGCATAAGTACAGGCGATGACAAAATGGACTCCCTACTCAGTGGTGGTGGTATGTCCGGAATGCTTACAACCACATGGCTTATTATGACTGCACTGATGTTTGGTGCCATTATGGAAAAAACAGGCCTTTTGGATATTTTTGTTAAAAGCATACTTAAAATAGCTAAAAGTACGGGATCGTTAATTGCGGCAACAATAGCAACGTGTATTGGTACTAACGTGATAGCGGCCGATCAATATATTGCAATTGTTGTACCTGGTCGTATGTTTAAAGATGAATATGAAAAACGTGGTTTGAAGCCTGTTAACTTATCTCGTACATTGGAAGATGGCGGTACAATTACCAGCCCACTAATTCCATGGAACACGTGTGGCGCATATATGCAAAGCGTTTTACTAATAAATCCTTTTGATTATGCACTCTATGCTTTCTTTAACTTAATTAACCCTGTTTTAGCGGTGGTTTATGCCTACTTGGGCATTAAAATTTTACGTATTAAGCCAAAACAATCCGCCTAATTTTAAACAGCTCCTTTTAACTTAAAAGGAGCTGTTTTGGAGTATCTATGACTGAATCAAGTAAACCTCAAGCACAATATCTTAAAGACTATAAAGCTCCTGATTTTTTAATTGACCACACAGAGCTAACCTTTGACTTACAGCCATTATCAACCAAAGTAAGCTCTTTGCTAACGCTTACGCGTGTTGGTGATAAAAAAGCACCTTTAGTGCTTGATGGTATTGATTTACGCTTACTGTCTTTATCTATTGATACGGTTGATATAACTGATTATGAAATTATTGGCGAGCAGCTAATAATTAATAACCTACCGGATAGTTGCCAATTAAGTATTGTGACCGAGATATCGCCTGAGACGAATACTTCTTTAGAGGGTTTGTATTTATCTGGCGGTGCGTATTGTACACAGTGTGAAGCGCAGGGTTTTAGAAAGATCACCTATTACATGGATCGCCCTGATGTACTTGCCACGTTTGATGTAACTATTATTGCCGATAAAAAGTATCTACAACTTCTTTCTAATGGTAATCAAGTAGACAGTGGTGAAACACAAGATGGTCGTCATTTTGTGAAATGGCAAGACCCATTTAAAAAGCCGAGCTATTTATTTGCACTTGTAGCGGGCGATTTTGATGTTTTAAAAGATACGTACACGACTAAAAGCGGCAGAGATGTAGAATTAGCATTGTTTGTTGATAAAGGTAATTTATCTAAAACACCCCATGCTATTGCCTCACTCAAAAAGGCAATGCAGTGGGATGAAGAACGCTTTAATTTAGAGTATGACCTTGATATTTATATGATTGTAGCCGTCGATTTTTTCAACATGGGCGCGATGGAAAATAAAGGGCTAAACGTTTTTAACAGTAAATGCGTATTAGCTAATCAAGAAACAGCCACAGATAAAGACTACCATACGATTGAATCCATTGTAGGGCATGAGTACTTTCATAACTGGACAGGTAACCGAGTTACTTGTAGAGATTGGTTTCAGTTATCGCTAAAAGAAGGGTTAACTGTATTTAGAGACCAAGAGTTCAGTAGTGATTTAGGCTCTCGTGCACTTAACCGAATTGATGCGGTCAAAGTTATGCGTACGCATCAGTTTAGCGAAGATGCAGGCCCTATGGCTCACCCAATTCGCCCTGAGAAAGTTATTGAAATGAATAACTTTTATACAGTAACTGTATACGATAAAGGTGCTGAAGTTATCCGTATGATGCACACATTACTGGGTGAAACTAACTTTCAAAAAGGGATGACGCTTTACTTTGAGCGCCACGATGGGCAAGCAGTTACATGTGATGACTTTGTAAGTGCGATGAGCGATGCATCAGGTGTTGATTTAGAGCAATTTAAACAATGGTACAGCCAATCAGGTACACCGCGTTTAAATGCAATTCAAGAATTTGATAGCAGCTCAAATACATACACTTTGACAATCGAGCAAACAGCGCCAGCTAATCAGCCAGAGAATAAAAAGCTTCATATACCTTTTGCTATTGAACTACTTGATGCCAATGGACAAAGTATTGCTCTGCAATATAAAGGTAAAAAGCTAGATCATGTACTCGATGTAACTAATGCGACTCAAACATTTAGCTTTGATAATATTTTAGAAAAGCCTGTTGCGGTTTTACTCGAAGACTTTTCTGCTCCTTGTATTTTAAACCAGCAAACAACAGAGCCCGAACTATTGCATATTATGCGTTTTGCGCGCAGTGATTTTTCACGTTGGGATGCACAACAGCAGCTATTCATTAAGGCGATTAAATCTCAAATCACCGATGCAACGAATAGCGTATTAAGCAGCGAAATTATAAATGCGCTACGTGTACTTATAAACACCAAAGAGGGCGATTTAGCTTTAATTGCAGAGCTGTTTAAATTGCCGAGTTTTGACACGTTAGCTGCTGAATTTGATGTAATACCTGTAGATGACATTATTGAAATAACAGAAAAGTTTGAGCAACAAATTGCTGATGAACTTGCTGATGAGCTGCTTAGTTGTTACGAATCTCTTGAAGATGATGGCAGTATAAGTGCAAGCGCTGTTGCGAATCGTGCTTTAAAGCAAATATGTCTGCACTACCTTGCTAAAACACAAAGTCCAGAAGCTGTAACCTTTATTAAAGAAGCTGCAAGCTCGACTAATATGACTAATGTACTTGGTGCCCTAAGCGCTGTGGTAAAAGCTTCACACCCTGTTAGAGATGAGCTTTTGAGTCATTTTGATAGTCAGTGGCGTCATGATGTTTTAGTCATGGATAAGTGGTTTGCACTGCAAGCTATGCAATCAGGCAGTACTGCTATAGATGATATTAAGGCACTTTACGAACACCCGTGTTTTGATTTTTCAAATCCTAACCGTGTACGTGCACTTGTAGGAAGTTTTAGCCACTTTAATACAGCACAATTTCATCGAGCAGATGCTCAAGGCTATGCGTTATTAGGTGATTTATTAATAAAACTTAATGCAATTAATCCACAAAATGCATCTCGTATGTTAACACCGTTTATGTCGTGGAAGCGTTACGATGATGTACGCTCACAAGCAATGAAGCTGCAATTACAACGCTTAGCCAACTTAGATGGCCTAAGTGCTGACTTGTATGAAAAGGTTGAAAAAGCGCTCGCATAAATGATTGAGTATTATTTTACCTTAAGATTGAGCTATAACGAGTGCATGGATTACTACCATGGCCGTTTTAGCTCTTTACAAGTT
The DNA here is from genome assembly GCF_011378625.1 of Pseudoalteromonas sp. c7(2019). NCBI lineage: Bacteria > Pseudomonadati > Pseudomonadota > Gammaproteobacteria > Alteromonadales > Pseudoalteromonadaceae > Pseudoalteromonas > Pseudoalteromonas sp. c7(2019). Next base: position 61,184 of record NZ_WTKS01000006.1, read on the forward strand.
GTAGAGGATGGCGGTAAAACAATTCGTTTTGCTGCTACGCATTTGAGGCCCTTCATTTCGAGCTTGGGTGTACGTGGCCGTTTTAGACTCTTATTAACCCCCGAAAACAAGTTCATCCGCCTAGAGCGAGTGGCCTGACACTCGGTTTTTATGTTATATATACATAAAAATATTGTATTTTTGTTAATTTCAATTTGTCCTATTGTTAAATTACGTGTATAAATTATCTGGTACGACGTCTTACCAATACGTAAGCGTTAACCAGAATAAGAAGTATATGACAGATTAGAGCGAGTATTTGTAATTTTACTGATTCGCTTCTATCGTTATGATTACACTAAAAACAATAACTTGATCACACAAAATGACCCGCGACAGGGGGGAACCAAAATGATAAGAAGATCGCTTTTTGTTAAAAATAGAATCGCTATAGGTTTAGCAGCCGCTAGCTTAGGTTTATCTGCAGCAAGTACTCAAGCTGTAACATTTGAAGCTGGAGGTTTTGATATTACCTTCGATTCAACCTTTTCATATGGGCAAAGTGTTCGTGTAGAAGATAGAGACTTTAACCTAATTGGCAAAAGTAATAATCCAGCCTTTGATTGGACAGGATACAACCCAGCGCTAAACAACACTATTTACTCATCTCAAGATGTATGGGCACAACCGGGCTCTTACTCAAATAACGGTGACGCGGGTAATTTAAATTTTGATAGTGGTGACTCATTCTCAAAACTATTGAAGGGCACACACGACCTTTCAATAAATAAAGATAACTACGGTTTGTTCACTCGCTTCATGTATTTTTATGACTTTGCGTTGATGGATGGCAATCATGCATATTCAAATCCTACATCAGGGCAGGGTGTTGATCCATGTGACGATAAAGACACCAAAGCACAAAGTTGTGCCGACATACGTTTATTAGATGCGTTTGTATGGGCCGATTTTGATTTAAATGATGGTAATAACCCTTTATCTGTCCGTTTAGGCCAGCAAGTAGTTAACTGGGGTGAAAGTACGCTTATATCTCATGGTATTAACGTAAACCCAGTTGATATAGATCGATTAAAAGCACCTGGCGCTGAGCTAAAAGAAGCATTTATACCAATCGGTATGCTTTGGGCATCGCTCGGTATTACTGAGAACATTACGCTTGAAGGTTTCTACCAATATCAATGGCAAGAAACACGTTTACCAGCAGCCGGTACATACTTTTCTACCAATGACTTTGCAGCAGAAAATGGTTATCAGCAGAATGTTCAATTAGGTTTTACGTCTAATCCTGATATTGATGTGGCTTTTTTAACAGATAGTTTGAATAACCTAACATCTGATTTTGCATTAGCAGCCGCTGCTCAAGGTATTGATCCTTCAAGTGCTGAAGGAAGCGCTTTATTAGCCCAAATGTATCTTGCTTACCCAACTAAGGTTGCATTAAAAGGCAAAGGGGATAATGGTAAAACAGAACCTGAAGATGGCGGCCAGTATGGTTTACGTTTAGGTGTGTTTTTACCTGAATTTAATGATACTGAAATTGCACTCTATCATGTGAATTACCATAGCCGTCGTCCGCTTATATCTGGTCGCGTATCAAACTTTTCACAAGCTGCAATTGCCCAAGATTTAGCGATGATCATGACGACAGAAATTACGTCAGATAATGTTGCTGATTTAACCGCTTTTTCTAAAGCTGAAAACGACTACCCAGAAGATATTAAACTATATGGTTTAAGTTTTAACACCACTATTGGTGAAACAGCCTTTGCGGGTGAGTTTGCGTTTCGTCAAGATGAACCACTGCAAATTGATGACGTAGAGTTACTTTACACAGCTATGCCTGAGCAATTGGCGCTTGCCGGTATTCGTCCTGATTTTGCGGGTATTTCGCAAATGAGTTTTGGCGATGCTATAAGCTCTGTTGGAGCGGGTGAAGTTGCTCAAGGCTATATAGAACGTGATACATCACAAATTCAATTCACGGCTACTCACTTATTTGGACCTTCATTAGGGGCTGATAGTTGGGCTGTTGTTGGTGAAGTGGGTGCTGTAAAAATTCATAACATGCCAGAATATGACGAAATGCGTTTAAATGTATCCGGTACTGGCCGTAGTGGCACAATTACAGGCCCAGGTACTACTGATTATTCAACATTGCAACTTGGTTTATCAAATGGCGCTGAAGAAAAATCATTCGCCACAGCATCTTCTTGGGGTTACCGCTTAATTGCTAAAGGTGATTATTTTAACCTTTACAAAGGTATTAACTTCTCTCCACGTTTTGTATTTTCTCATGACGTAAATGGTAATACACCAGACCCTATGTTCTTATTTATCGAAGACCGTAAATCTTTGGGTGCAACCATGAACTTTAACTACCAAAATGCGTGGTCACTTGATGTGAGCTATAACTCGTTTTGGGGCGGCGGCGATATTAATACTTTCTCAGATCGCGATTACGTTTCTTTTAACTTAAAATATTCTATTTAGGGGTAACATTATTATGATTAAAAAACCTACCCTCATCGCTACAGCTTTTTGTAGCTTGTTTGCAAGCAGCGCAGCTTTAGCTAAATTAAACGCTGATGAAGTTGCTCAATTAGGTCAAAACTTAACGCCAATGGGCGCAGAAAAAGCAGCTAATGCTGATGGCTCTATTCCAGCATGGAATAATGGCATTACAACAGCCCCTGCAGGTTATGAAGCTGGTATGCATCACCTTGACCCATTTACAGCTGATAAAGTGCTTTTCACTATTGATAAAAGTAATATTGAAAAGTACAAAGCCAATTTAAGTCCGGGTCAAATCGCTTTATTTGAAGCATACCCAGACACATTTAAAATGCCAGTGTATGAAACACGTCGTTCTGCGTCTTACCCTCAGTTTGTGTATGATGCGACTAAAAAGTTTGCACCGACTGCTGAATTAATTGAAGGCGGTAACGGTATTAAAAATACGGCGATTGGTATTCCTTTCCCTATTCCTAAAACGGGTTTAGAGGCAATTTGGAATCATTTATTACGTTACCGTGGCCAGTCTATTGAGCGTTTTGGTGGTCAAGCTGCACCGACTGCATCTGGTTCTTATAACTATGTTGGCTTTGATGAGCAGTTATTAGTTAAATACTCAGACCCTAGTGCAACACCAGCAGAGCTGCAAGACTCAAATATTTTGTTTAAGTTTAAACAAAGCGTTACAGAACCGGCTCGTTTAGCGGGTACTGCATTATTAGTTCATGAAACAATGGATCAAATATTAACGCCGCGTCAAGCATGGACTTATAACTCGGGACAACGTCGTGTTCGTCGTGCACCTAATGTTGCATATGATGCACCAGGCACAGCTGCAGATAGCCTGCGTACTACCGATGATTTTGATATGTTTAATGGCTCGCCAAATCGTTACAACTGGACACTAAAAGGCAAGCAAGAGTTATATATACCTTACAACAGCTATAAACTTCATAGTGATAAGCTAGAGTACGATGATATTTTAATGCCTGGCCATATTAACCCAGAACATACACGTTACGAAAAACACCGTGTTTGGGTTGTTGAAGCTAACTTAAAAGATGATACACGTCATATCTATAAAAAACGTGTGTTTTACATCGATGAAGATAGCTGGCAAGTACAGGTTACTGATATTTATGATAACCGCGACCAACTTTACCGTGTAGCAATGGCTTATGGCCTTAACTACTACGAAGTACCTACACAGTGGAGTACGCTTGAGGTTTATCATGATTTGAATTCTCGTCGTTATTTAGCAATTGGTTTAGATAACCAAGAAAAAATGTACGATTTTTCACAGTCATTTAACGATAACGAATTTACTTCAAGCGCTTTACGTCGCGCAGGTAGATAGTATTAAACTAGGCATTTAACAATTTGTTAAGTGCCTTTTCCTTTCTCATCGCGTTTGTCTTACAGCGCGCAACGCTTTCCCCAGTAAAAAGACAAACAACTCTCTCGTACAAGGCGATTAAAATTTATGAAGTATTTGGTATATGCCAGCCTGATAATAAGCGGTGCGAGTGTTGCACAAGAAGCCCCTAACAATGCAATCAGTGCAACAAATGCAGCTAAAACCTTACTCACCGACATAACCAACACAGGCAATAGTCTAATTGCAGTAGGTAAACACGGTACTGTTATTAAAAGTATCTCGGGTGATAAATGGCAACAAGCTGAGCTAGTCCCAACTCAAGTGCTATTAACTGCCGTTGATTTTAGTAATGAAAATAATGGATGGGCGTGTGGCCACGATGCAACAATAATAAATACTACTGACGGTGGTATTAATTGGCAACTACAACAAGCACAACCAAAATTAGACAAACCATGTTTAGATATTCTATTTGAAGATGATTTAAAAGGTTTTGCAGTGGGCGCATATGGCATGTTTTATCAAACCACCGATGGTGGTAAACATTGGCAAAAACGCTTTTTAGATTCGCTATTATTTAGTGATGATCGTGATTACTTGAACGATTTAAAAGAAAATGACCCCGAAGGATACGAAGCCGAAACTGCTTCAATTTTACCGCACTTTAATCGAATCGAAAAAACAGATAATGGTTTAATGCTGGTTGGTGAGATGGGCTTGATGGCCAGAAGCATTGATGATGGTCAAACTTGGCAAAGAATAGAAGAAATTTATCCTGGTTCATTCTTTGCAGTTGCATCAGATAGCACACAAGAAATTGTGGCAGGGCTTCGAGGTAATGTTTTTGCAAAGCAAAATGGTGAACAGCAGTGGCAGCATTTCGAAAATGTTAAAACAGCGACGATCAACAACATCATTAATTATAATAACAAACAATGGCTTATGCTTGCCAACAGTGGCGTTATTTTTCATCTTCAAGATGGGTTACTCACCCATGAGCAGCTTGCTGACGGTAAAGCGATTCTTGATGGTGTAATTTTAGATAACAGGCTGATCATGGCTACAGAAGATGGCATTAAAGTGAAGGAGTTAACCCCTTAATGCATAAACTACTCGATTTTATTGAAAAGGCGATTTTTAGACATCGCTTAATTATGCTTATAAGTTTTGCACTTATAACCTGTTTACTTGTATTCAAAGCGACTCAAATTCAATTAGATGCATCGTTTAATAAAAATATCCCGTTAAACCACGATTATATGAAAGTGTATACCAAGCATGAAAAGCAGTTTGGTGGTGCAAACAGTATTTTGATTTCAGTGTGTGATGACAGTGGTGATATATTTAATCCAGAGTTCTTTACTCAATTAAAAGCGGTTCACGATCAGCTTTATTTCATTCCTGGCGTAAATCGTCCATTAGTTAACTCAATATTTTCACCCAGTGCTCGTTTTGTTGAAGTAGTGGAGGATGGCTTTGCCGGTGGCCCAATTATTCCTGCTAACTTTAAAGCAGATAAGCGTGGTTTAGGTGTAGTAAAGGAAAACATTGAAAAAGCAAAAGTTGTAGGACGTATGATTGCCAGCGATTATTCGTGTGCAATGGTAACTGCTCAACTTTTAGAAACTGATCCTCAAACACAACAAAAATTAGACACATTAGCTTTTGCGCAAAAGCTAGAAAGTGATTTAAGAGAGCCTTTAAGTACGGACAAAGTAAGTATTCATATTATTGGCTTTGCAAAAATGGCTGGTGATATAGCTGAAGGTGCAAAAGGGGTGGTTGTATTTTTTGCCATTGCTATCGCTTTTACCTTTATTATGGTCTGGCTATTTTGTGGCAGTTTAAAGCTGACTATTTTGCCTATCGCATGTTCCATTATTGCTGTTATTTGGCAATTAGGCCTGCTTTCAAGTTTAGGTTTTGGCCTTGATCCTATGTCTATTTTGGTACCGTTTTTAGTATTTGCTATTGGTGTAAGCCATGGTGTGCAGATGATAAATGCGATTGGTAAAAAAGTAGGTGAAGGTAAAACAACACGTATTTGTTGTCAGTCAAGTTTTAGGGCTTTATTAGTGCCAGGCGGTATTGCACTGCTTTCAGACACCGTAGGCTTCTTAACATTACTTACCATTGATATTGGTATTATCCGTGAACTTGCCATTACAGCGAGTTTAGGTGTAGCAGTAATTATATTTACTAATTTAATCTTATTGCCAGTTTGGGCTTCGTACATGAACTTTGAAAACAGTGTACATATTCAATCTGGTGATGCAGCAAAACCAAACATGCTTGATAAAATCCGCGACTTACTTGTTAAAGCGACTGATCCTAAAGTAGCTAAAATGATTATTGGTTTTACCCTTGTACTATTTGCTTTAGGTTACTGGCAAGCAGATAAAATGCGTATAGGTGACTTACATGCAGGCGCGCCATCACTGCATCAAGATGCTCGTTATAATCAAGACACGTTTTTAATATCAGACAAGTACACTATCTCGTCTGATATCTTAAAGGTAATTGTAGAAGCGTATCCTGCAGCATGTACTGAGCATGATGTGATGGAGCGTATAAGCCGTTTTCAATACAAAGTAGAGAATGTGGCCGGTGTGCAGTCTGCTGTAAGTTTGAGCTCTGTAGCTCAATCGGTTAACGCAGGCTACAACGAAGGCAATTTGAAATGGCAAAGCTTGCCACGAAATTCAGCAAGTTTAGTGCAGTCAACGTCTCGAGTTGAAACTAGTACAGGTTTACTTAACGGTGATTGTTCAGTTATGCCAGTGATTATATTTTTAGATGATCATAAAGCACAAACTATCGATACTGTAATTAAGAGTGTTAAGCAATTTGCGCAAGAAGAGGGCACTGATAAATTAGCATTTAAGTTAGCGTCAGGACCTGTTGGTGTAATGGCAGCCACGAATGAATCAGTTGCAGAAGCGCAAATACCAATGATGCTTTATGTTTATGGTGCCGTTATCATTTTATGTTTAATGAGCTTTAGAAGCGTAAAAGCAACGATTGCAGTGGTATTGCCGCTTTATATCGTATCAACACTTGCACAAGCACTTATGGTGCAATTAGAAATAGGCTTAACCGTTTCTACTTTGCCAGTTATTGCTCTAGGAGTGGGTATTGGGGTCGATTACGGCATTTATATACTGTCGTCGATGATGGGGCAGCTTAAGCAAAATGTACCATTAAGTGTTGCTTATCGAAATGCGCTTGTTGAACGTGGAAGTGCGGTTCTATTTACCGGTATTACACTTGCGATTGGTGTGAGTACGTGGATATTCTCAGATCTTAAATTCCAAGTTGATATGGGTATACTGTTAACCTTCATGTTTTTAGTAAATATGTTAGGTGCAGTGTTGTTATTACCCGCTATTGGTAGCCTTCTCTGGACTGACCAGAAAAAATAATGTGAATAATTTTGCTCCTAAATGGCCTGTAAAGGCCATTTATATCTACAATTTGTGAATAGATGACCAAATAGCTGAAATGCTTAAAATGTTTTCATCGAAAAGGCTGTTTATTAGCTGTAAAAGGGTTAGAATTTAATTGACTCCACGCTAATGAATAGCTGTACAAATTCCTGCTCCTGAGCAGTAATAGATTAAGGAACATACAATGACACGAAATGAAGGCCAAGCCTCGGTTATCCTAGATAATGTCTGTAAGCTGATCCAGAAAAAAGTTCGCGCTGATAATGTGTTACTCGTTGAGAAATTCGCCAAAGCCTTGTACAGCAATATGTCTAAAGAGGATTTGGCAAACCGCAACGATAGTGACCTATATGGCGCAGCATTAAGCCTTTGGAACTCGCTAGAAAAAAATACTACCGACGACGCTGTTATCCGCGTTTTCAACCCTGAAGTGGCAAAAGATGGCTGGCAGTCATCACATACAATTGTAGAAATTATTACTAAAGACATGCCGTTTTTAGTTGATTCTGTTCGTATGGCCATGACTCGTGAAAATATCGCCTCTCACTTATTACTTCACTGCCCATTAAAAATTAAGCGCGATGAAAACGCTAAAATTTCCGGATTATCAAATTTAAAAGCAGAGCAAGAATCCTCATCTACTAAAACAGTATTTTTTATTGAAATTGACCGTCAAACAGATTCTTCTGTGATTGAGTCTTTCAAGAAAGAGTTAGAGTCGGTTCTTGTTGATGTATCAGTTGCTGTTGATGATTGGCAGCCAATTCGTAAAAAATTGATTGCAGTAACCAAAGAGTTACCTAAACGTCATCACAATAAAACGACAGAAGAAGTTTCAGAAACAACTGAGTTTTTAGATTGGTTAGCGAAAGATAATTTTACTCTAATGGGTTACCGTGAATATGAGCTAAGTCCAGTTCAAGGTGATTACCAATTAAAAGGTAAAATGGAATCAAGCCTTGGCTTGATGAAAAACTCTACTGAAGAACACACACGATTATTATCAGAATTACCAGAAGTTGCTCGCCAAGAAGCACGCAGCAGCAACCTACTGATCCTAACAAAAACAAACTCTGTTTCTCGCGTTCACCGTCCAGCCTATATTGATTACGTAGGTATTAAGCGTTTTGACGATGAAGGCAATGTAATTGGTGAAGACCGCTTTATTGGTTTGTTCTCATCAAGCTTTTACAATAATAGTGCTACTGATGTGCCTGTTTTAAAAAGTAAAATTAACCGCATTATGGAAATGTGTGATTTTGCTAAAGGTACACACGCTTACAAAGCTGTTTTAAATATTTTAGAAACCTACCCACGTGATGAGCTAGTTCAAGCGCGCGAAAGTGAGCTACTTGAAGTTGCTATGGGTGTTTTACAAGTACAAGAGCGCGATATGTGTCGCTTGTTTGTACGTAAAGATGCGTATGGTCGCTTTTTATCTTGCATGGTTTATGTTCCTCGCGAACGCTATAACACGGCTCTTCGTCGTGAAACGCAAGATATATTAGCTAATGCATTTAATTCTGATGATAAAGTCGAATTTACTACTTATTTCTCTGAGTCAACACTGGCGCGTACTCATTACACCGTTCGTGTGACCGACAACAAGATCGAATATAACGTGAAAGACATCGAAAACAATTTAGTAGAAGCTGCACGTACGTGGGAAGATAAACTTCAATCTGCACTTTTAGAGTCTGCGGGTGAAGCACGTGGTAACGATTTAAATCGTAAATACTGTAATGCGTTTGCACGCTCATACAAAGACGAAGTGCTTCCAAGTGCTGCGGTTGTTGATATCGAAAAGTTAGAACTACTTAGCGATGAAAACAAGCTAGAAATGCTGTTCTACCGTCCTCAAGAAGAAGCAAACAGTAATATTGTACGATTAAGCTTATTCCATAAAGATGAGCCAATTCACTTATCTGATGTTATGCCAATGCTTGAAAACTTTGGTCTGCGCGTTGTTGGTGAAACACCATATTCAGTTAAAACTAGCGATGGTCGTATTAACTGGATCATGGACTTCTCGATGCTTATTGACAGCAAAGGGATGGCAGACTTTGATAAAATTTCAGCACGTTTTCGCGCTGCATTAACAAATGTGTGGGGCAACCGCCTTGAAAATGATGGTTTTAACCGTTTAGTGTTAATGGGTGGCCTAACTGGCCGCGAAGCCTCTATTTTACGTGCTTACGCTAAGTACATGCGTCAAATTGGTGTAACGTTCTCACAAAGTTACATTGAAAGCACATTTGCAAATTATCCAAACATTGCAGCGCAAATTGTTAATTTATTTGCTAAAAAGTTCTCAGTTAAGAGCCCAGCAAGTGCTAAAACACTTGAAAAGTTAAGTACGCAAATTTACTTAGAACTTGAAAACGTAGCAAACCTTGATGATGACCGCATTATACGTTTATACGTAGATATGATTGTTGCGACGCTACGTACTAACTATTTCCAAAAAGATGATGCAGGTCAGTTTAAATCTTATGTTTCGTTTAAAATACAGCCTAGCTTAATTCCCGATGTACCACTTCCACTTCCTGCGTTTGAGATCTTTGTTTATTCTCCGCGCGTTGAAGGTGTGCATTTACGTTACGGTAAAGTAGCGCGTGGTGGTCTGCGTTGGTCTGACCGTCGTGAAGACTTCCGTACTGAAGTACTTGGCTTAGTTAAAGCGCAACAAGTTAAAAATACAGTAATTGTACCTGTTGGTTCTAAAGGTGGTTTTGTATGTAAACAATTACCTAGTGAGCGCGAAGCGTTTATAAAAGAAGGCCAAGAGTGTTACAAAATCTTTATCCGCGGTCTTCTAGATATTACAGATAACATAGAGCGCGGTGAAGTAGTCCCAGCTCGCGATGTTGTTCGCCACGATGAAGATGATGCTTACTTAGTGGTTGCAGCCGATAAAGGAACCGCTACTTTCTCTGATATCGCAAACGGCATAGCTAATGAATACAATTTCTGGCTAGGCGATGCATTCGCATCAGGTGGCTCGGTTGGTTACGATCATAAGAAAATGGGTATTACAGCTAAAGGCGCATGGGAGTCAGTTAAACGACATTTCCGTGAAATGGATATCGATTGTCAAACGACTGACTTTACAGTGGTAGCTATAGGCGATATGGCTGGTGATGTATTTGGTAATGGTATGTTGTTATCTAAGCATATTCGTTTACAAGTTGCCTTTAACCATATGCACATTTTTGTTGATCCTAACCCAGATGCTGCTACTTCTTACCCAGAGCGCGAACGTTTATTTAATATGCCGCGTTCATCTTGGGAAGATTACAACAAAGAGTTAATTTCTGCCGGTGGTGGTGTTTTCTCTCGTGCTGCTAAATCAATTACGCTCAGCCCAGAAATGAAAAAAATGTTGGGTACTAAAAAAGCAAGTATGACCCCAAATGAGTTAATGAAAGCTTCATTGATGATGGAGTTCGATTTACTGTGGAATGGCGGTATTGGTACATACATTAAAAACTCTAAAGAAACTGATGCAGATGTAGGGGATCGTGCAAACGATGCACTACGTATCAATGGTAGAGATTTAGGCGCTAAAATAATTGGTGAGGGCGGTAACTTAGGTGCAACTCAATTAGGTCGTGTTGAATTTGCAGCTAAGGGTGGTCGTGTTAATACTGACTTTATTGATAACGTAGGGGGCGTTGCCTGTTCAGATAACGAAGTTAACATTAAGATTTTACTTAATGGCTTGGTTGCTGAAGGTGACTTAACACGTAAACAACGTGATGAGCTACTTTACTCAATGACAGATGAAGTATCTGAATTAGTATTAAAAGACTGTTACCGTCAAACACATACTATTTCAATTACGCAGTCTAAAGGTACTTCAACGCTTAAAGAAAAGATTCGTTTTATTCATGCACTTGAAAAAGATGGCAAGTTAAACCGTGCTATTGAGTTTATTCCAAGCGATGAAGAATTGGCAGAACGTGCAGCCGCAGGTAAAGACTTAACTCGCCCTGAGCTTTCAGTGCTAGTGTCTTACGCAAAAATGGTATTAAAAGAGTCTTTAGTAAGTGATGAAATTACTGAAAACCCTTACTATCGCCAATTGCTTGTGAAGTCATTCCCACGTCCTCTACGTGAGAAGTTTAACGATGCGATGAACAACCATCCACTTCGTAAAGAAATTATTGCAACTAAACTTGCTAACAGTATCGTTAATGATATGGGTTTAAACTTCATGGTACGTATGCATGAAGAAACCGGTGCCAACGAAGCTGAAATTGCAATGTGTTACTCAATTGCTAGCGAAATATTTGAAATGCGCGATACATGGTCTTCTATCAGCGCACTGGATAATAAAATACCAGCAGCGGTACAAACTGAAATGCTTTACCAACTTCGTCGTACTGTTCGCCGTACTACGCGTTGGTTCTTACGTCATCGTAATAAGTCACAAACGATTGAACAAGGAATTGAATTCTTTGCGCCAACATTTAAAGATTTAAGCGATAATTTAAATACATACATGATTGAAAAAGAAAATGACCGTATTGTAATTGAAGCTAATAAGTTAATTGATGCCGGCGTTCCTGCAGATATAGCTAAGCGTATTGTTTCGTTATCAAGCTTATTCTCTGTGATGGATTTAGCTGAGGTTGCTAATAGCTCTGGCAGAAGTATTTCGATGGTATCGAATACTTACTTTAAACTAGGCGCAAGAATGGGTCTGCATTGGTTCTTAGAGCAAATAACTAAGCAACCAGTAGCAAATCATTGGCAAGCACTTGCTCGTTCATCTTACCGTGAAGAGCTTGATTGGCAGCAACGTACGTTATCTGAAGTGGTGCTAAATAGCTTTGAAGGTGACGAGAGCGATGTTGATAGTCAAATAGATGAGTGGATGGATAGCCAAGATTTATTACTTCAGCGTTGGAAACAAATGTTGGCTGAGTTTAAAACATCACAAAGCCATGACTTTGCTAAGTTCTCAGTTGCACTTCGTGAACTTATGTTATTAAGTCACAACTGTGATACATCAGGAAAATAATTTAGCTTTAATCAGTTATTTGTTTAGTAAATAAATAACTGATTGTTAAAATTGTTATACAATACCTCAGCCTTGTCTGAGGTATTTTTTTGTCTGAAATTTAAAAAGAGGATTATATTGATGTTTTATGATTTAGCTCGCCGTTTTATGTTTACCCGTGATGCGGAGTGGGCGCATGAGTTTGCACTTAATAATCTTCGTCGTTTTGCTAATACGCCTCTAAATATAGCTTGGTCACAAAGTGTTTCAGATAAACCCGTAAACTTTTTAGGTCTTGAATTTAAAAATCCAGTAGGGCTTGCCGCTGGCCTGGATAAAAATGCAGAATGTATAGATGCATTTAGTCAAATGGGATTTGGTTTTATTGAAGTTGGAACGGTTACACCGCGTCCTCAAGTTGGTAATGACAAGCCACGTATTTTTAGACTTCCAGAGTCAAACGCAATTATTAACCGTATGGGTTTTAATAATAAAGGTGTTGATAATTTAGTCGAAAATGTAAAAGCAGCAAAGTACAGTGGCATACTCGGTATCAATATTGGTAAAAATAAAGATACACCTAACGAGCAAGGTAAAGATGACTATATTCATTGTATGCGTAAAGTATTTGAGCATGCCTCATACATTACAGTAAATATTTCATCACCAAATACCCCAGGGCTTCGTGATTTACAATATGGTGCTGCACTTGATGATTTATTGCAAAGTCTTAAAAATGAACAGTTAGATTTAATTGCAAAGCATAATAAGCAAGTGCCTATGCTTGTAAAAATTGCACCGGATCTCGATCAAATACAAATAGAGCAAGTAAGTGAATCACTTTTAAATAATAAAATTGATGGTGTAATTGCCACAAACACAACGCTTGAGCGAGCCGCAGTCATGGGACAGCAATATGCACAAGAGGCGGGCGGTTTATCAGGTCACCCTGTTAGAATGCGCTCTACAGAGGTAGTAAGTGAACTAAAACGCTTAACACAAGGTAAGCTACCAATCATCGGAGTCGGCGGTATTGATGATGCTACATCTGCAAAAGAAAAGTTAGATGCAGGCGCAAATTTAGTTCAGGTTTATACTGGGTTCATCTACAAAGGTCCACAATTGGTAAAGTCGATCGTTAACGGCTTATAAGGATCAGTTATCTAAGCTTTTGATCGTTAGCTAAATGTTCTAAGCAAACATTTTAAAAGTGGTCAAAAGCGGTTATACTCTGAGCAATAATTATTCAACATACCCAAGGAGGAGTAAATGTTACAAGCATCAAAGCAATGGCAGTGGATTACTTGTCCTGATAAAAATCGTTTGTTACTTGATTTAAATGACGACATGCAACTATGCACGCCTTATAAATTAAGACAGCTCACCGATTCTGTTTTTAAAAATCCACGTTTTAGTCTCGAAGATGCTGCATTTTACGAACAAGTTTATAATTATCTGGATGGATTTGAATTGTGGTCTGCGGCACAAATTTGTCAAATATCATTAAATGCAACTGCTGTTAAGTATCACTTAAAACCCGTTTTAGCAAAAAGTTGGTTTTTTGAAGAATACACCGGGACAGAGCCAAGCGTAGAGGCAATAGTAAAATTAACATCTAAAGCGCAGTCAGGTGATTTTTTAATTGTAGAGCATTGTCCTGATGCATCTATTTGTTTGAATTTAAGTGAAACCTTTAAATTAGACGAAAACTTATCTTTAGCGCAATTTGAAGTAATCCGTATTTTGAATAATCGAGTACACCCCATTCTAAATCAGCAATATCAAAGTCAAACCGCCTAACCAAATTTAAGCCTTAAGCGTGTCTTTATGGCGTGTTTGTCGCCCAACCTATGTTATAATCCTGCGCAATTAGCTATTAAGGGTTATTACTTTGCAATTTATCGCACTTACTTCTATCGGAATCGAAAATTTATTGGTTGATGAACTAACAGAACTTGGCGCAACCGTGTCTAAGCAAACTGTTGGTTCTGTTCGTTTTGAGGCTGACTCATTACTTGCGCAAAAGGTTTGTTTATCAACTCGTTTTGCAACGCGTGTGCTTATGCTTATTGAAGAAAAAGAAGGCGTAGATGACAAAAATAGCCTGTATAATTTTGCGCGCTCGCAACCTTGGCAAGAATGGTTTGGACCTACGCAAACATTCGCTGTCGACTTCAACGGTACCAATGACTCATTAAAAAACACGCAATTTTCGGGTCTTGTAATCAAAGATGCGATTGTTGACTATTTTAATGATTTATACGAGCAACGTCCTAACGTTGATAAGCAAGATGCTAACGTGCGCGTAGTTGCACGATTAAATCGTTACGGCGTATCGATGTATATTGACTATTCAGGTCCTCGTTTGTCAGAACGTGGTTACCGCCAAGGCCAAGGTAAAGCGCCAATTAAAGAGCACTTAGCTGCTGCATTAATTAAGCGAAGTGGCTGGCTTGAAAATGTAAAACAGCCTTTATTCGATCCATGTTGTGGTGCGGGTACTATTTTGATAGAAGCTGCCGGTATGGCGCGAAACGAAGCGCCAGGATTATTCCGTGAAGGTTTTGCTTTTGAGCGTTTACCCAGTTTTAGAGCCGCTAAGTTTAAAGAGCTTAAAGAAGAGTTACTCGCTAATATTACTGATCCTAAATTGTGGTTAATTGGCCACGATTACGATGAGCAAGTATTAAGTAAAGCAATTGATAATGCTAAACGTGCAGAGCTTGACGACGTGATTAAGTTTAAGCAAAGTGATGCAACTAAACTTACAGCTGTTGCAAAATTACCGGGTGTTGTAATTTCAAACTTACCTTATGGTGAGCGTATTGGCTCTATGGCTGAGCTTGTTGATTTACACCGTAATTTAGGCGTTGGCTTTAAAAAGCACTTCAATCACTGGAAACTTGCCTTATTGGGTATGGACGAGAGCTTATTTAAACTTTTAAAACTTGTGCGCCTTAAGCGTTATAAATTTAAAAATGGCCCGCTTGATGTAGAACTTAACTTATATCAATTAGATGATAAGCAAGTAAGTTTGACCACAGATGACAAAAAAGCACTCAATTTTGAAGGCTCAACGTCATTTGCAAATAGATTGAAAAAAAATAAGCAAGGCTTAAAAAACTGGCTTAAACAAAATAAAATAGATGCTTATCGCGTCTATGAAGCGGATATCCCTGAATACAATGTTGCTGTAGATATTTATGGCGACTCTGCTGTAATTTTTGAATATGCAGCGCCTAAAGAAATTGATGAAAAAACATCAGAAAAACGCCTGCAAGACGTAATAAGTTTAACGGCTCAACAGCTTGAGATTTCACCTGAAAACATTGCTGTAAAAGTACGTAAAAAGCAGAAGGGCGAAGATCAATACACCGCTATGTCTAAACAAAACCGTACTATGGTTGTTGAAGAGTTTGGTGCTAAGTTCAAAGTTAATTTATTTGACTACTTAGACACAGGCTTGTTTTTAGACCATCGCTTAATGCGCCGTTATATTCAAGAAAATGCTAAAGATAAACGTTTCTTAAACCTTTTTGCATACACAGGTACAGCTTCTGTACATGCTGCTCTTGGTGGTGCTAAAGCCATTACTACAGTCGATTTATCAAAGACCTACTTAAAATGGGGCCAAGATAACTTTGATTTAAATGGTATTAGTAATACACGATACCGTTTTGAACAAGCTGATTGTTTAAAATGGTTAGAGCACGCGACAGCACAATATGATTTGATATTTTTAGATCCTCCAACGTTTTCAAACTCAAAACGTATGAAAGACGCGTTTGATGTACAGAGCGATCACATTAAATTATTAACGTGGGTTAAAAAGATTTTAAGCCCATCAGGTACCTTAATTTTCTCTAATAACAAACGTGGCTTTGTGATAGATGAAGTTGGTCTGATTGGTTTAGGTTTAAAAGCCATTAATATTTCAGATAAAACGTTATCACCAGACTTTAAACGTAATAAAAAAATCCATAATAGCTGGTTAATCACACATGGCTAAATGGGTTTTATACCACACTGATGGTTGCCACTTGTGCGAGCAAGCTGAGCAACTTATCACTGAGGTACTTAGTAATACGAGTGAGTTATTACTAATCGATATTATGACTGATGAGCAGCTTATAGCTGAGTATCAAATTACTATTCCTGTATTAAAAAGTGAAAAAGGCGAGCAATTATTTTGGCCTTTTACTTTACACACTGTGCGCGAATTTTTAGCACAAGCAGAATAAGAGCAAATAAGAACTATGGATTTAATTAGAATTTTAAAAGCACAACTTGCTTTTGGTACGCATGCTTTGCTTAACAAAGCAGATGCCGTTATAGAAAGTGGCGAAAGAGTGTGTGTTGTTGGTCGAAATGGCGCGGGTAAGTCAACTCTATTAAAAGTGCTTGATGGCGAAGTTGTATTAGATGATGGTGAAATAAATCAGCTAGGCGGGATTAGAATTTCTCGTTTAGAACAAGATCCACCAAAAGGCGCAAATGGCACTGTATTTGATTACGTTGCGCAAGGTATGCCTGAGATTGCAAACTTACTAATTGATTTTCATCATGTAAGTAATGAGTTGCAAACAGTGTGTACTGATAAGTTATTAAACAAGCTTGAACGTTTATCAAATCAATTAGAAGCGGCTGATGGCTGGCGCTTTGATAGCCGAATTCAATTAGTGCTAACACAATTAGAATTAACGCCAGAAGCTAAACTTGAGTCTCTTTCTGGTGGTTGGTTACGTAAAGTAGCACTTGCACGTGCACTTGTTAGTGAGCCTGATTTATTATTACTTGATGAGCCAACAAACCATTTAGACATGGCAAGCGTCATGTGGCTTGAGCAATTTTTAAAAGAGTTTAAGGGCGGAATCGTATTTATATCGCATGACCGTGCGTTTATTCGCGCTGTTGCTACGCGTATTTTAGATTTAGACCGTGGTAAGCTTATTTCGTACCCTGGTGATTACGCCACGTACTTAGAGCAAAAAGCCCATGATTTAAAAGTAGAAGAAAGCCAAAATGCATTGTTCGATAAGCGTTTAGCCGAAGAAGAAACATGGATCCGCCAAGGTGTTAAAGCGCGTAGAACGCGTAACGAAGGTAGAGTTCGTGAGTTAAAACAGCTTCGTACAGAGCGTAAGCAACGTGTTGACCAAGTTGGTAAAACTGACTTTAATATTGAAACAGCAGATCGCTCTGGTAAGTTAGTATTTGAAGCTAAGAATCTTTGTCATGCATTTAAAGACAAAGTTATTGCTGATGATTTTTCTACACTGGTAATGCGCGGTGACAGAATCGGTCTAGTAGGCCCAAATGGTATTGGTAAAACAACACTATTAAAACTAATGTTTGGTGATTTAGAACCAGATAGCGGCATAACTAAGCAAGGTGTTAATTTAGAGTTTGCTTACTTTGACCAATATCGTGAAAAACTTGACGAAGAAGCAACTGTTCAAGATAACGTTGCCGAAGGTAAACAAGAAGTGATGATGGGCGGCCGCTCACGTCATGTTTTAGGTTATTTACAAGACTTTTTATTCCCGCCAGCACGTGCTCGAACCCCTGTTAAAGCACTCTCTGGTGGTGAAAAAAACAGATTACTATTAGCTAAATTGTTTTTAAAACCGTCTAATATCCTTGTTCTCGATGAGCCAACAAATGACTTAGACATTGAAACGTTAGAGTTACTAGAGGACATCATTAATCAATACCAAGGTACAGTGCTGATTGTAAGCCATGACCGTGAATTTATTGATAATACATGTTCAAGTGTATGGGCGTTTGAAGGTAACGGTAAAGTTACAGATATTGTAGGTGGCTATAGCGACTATGAGGCTTACGTTAACTATTTAGCTGAACAAGAAAAAAAAACGCAGCAGCAACCAGTAAAAAAAGTTGAAAAAGTAGTCGCTCCAGTTGCTAAACCTGCAGCTAAAACAAATAAACTCTCTTACAAATTAAAACTTGAATTAGAGCAACTACCGAATAAAATGGAAAAACTAGAAGCTGAAATTGAAGCTCAACAAGCTGTAGTTAGTGACTCAGACTTTTTTAAACAAGAGAGTGATGTAACAACTAAAGCATTGAACCATTTGGCACAACTTGAGTCTGACCTTGAAGCTGCGCTTGAGCGCTGGGAAGAACTTGAAGAATTACAGAATCAGTAGTAAGGACTAAAATGAAATATAAATTACTCGCTGCCAGTATTTTAGCGACATTAAGCACTTCAGCAACAAGTGCTACGTACCAGTTAAGTGAATTAGGAACTCTTGAAGACGCTAAATATTCTTATGTAACAGATGTAAGCGAAAGCGGGCATATTATTGGTTTCGCAAATGGTTTATACAATTTACCTATTGATATCAGCTATATAGATTTTACTGAAAATATTATTGAAAATAGCTACGATAATACAGAGGCTGCATTTGATTTAAGTGATAAAGAGATTACCTTTACACTTGATGACATTGAAAATAATGATGCAGTACTTACTAATTCTGATGCACATACTTTCATGGTTAGTTTTTTATCTTCAATTTCTACAAATTTTGAATATCAAAAATTAAGCTCATTAGTTGGCATAAAGTACAATGACACACAAGTAACAGAGCAACCGTTATTTGATGTTGCATCTGTTGATTATGATGGCTTAACGCGTTCAACGATTAACCTTTTTAATGCTGTAAGTGAAGACGGCGTTACTGTTGGTTGGGGCGGTGCTCCTTACGATAAAGTGTCTTTTACACCTGATGGTGAAGATGATGCAGAAACGTGGTTCACACATGAGTTTATAGAACGTGGGATTGTAATAAGTGCTGATGGCAGTATAAGTGTTGAGTTAGAGCCTGAGTTTAATGAATACGGTGGCACAAGCCGCGCTAACGATATAGTCAAAACAAATAGTGGTTACACTGTTGTAGGTAATATCTCTACAAGTATTCCTGATGACAGACAAGATAATATTGATGATAACTGTGATAATGAAGACGAACCAACATCAGTGTGTATCAACTTATTAAATTCTAATATTTCACGAGGCTTATTTAATAAGCGTGCTGTTAAATGGGAACTTGATGAATCGTTAAATATTATTTCTGTTGAAGAGCTTGGTATGGCACTGACACCTGATGAAGGTGAAACGGAAGATGACGCATTTACGAGTACTGCTTTAGCAGTGAACAACAACGGTACAATTGTAGGTTCATCAAATACGCGTTATTACAAAAATGATGATACGATTCTTACAATGCCAGTTTATTTTAAAGACGGTGCAGTTACTGACTTTATTAATCAAGAAGACGACTGGCAGGCTGGTAAATCAATCGCTATTAATGATAATGATGTAATTACAGGTTATGCGACAAAGCGTATTGAAGGCACTCTTCGTAATAAATTCTTCTATCATGACATCGAAACAGGTAATACAGTTTTTCCAACTGATTATTTTTCAAGTTCAAGTTCTTATGGCAACGATATAAATAATCAAGGATATATTGTAGGCGAAGGGGAAGTGGGTGTATCTGATAGTTCACGACTCAAAGAAGCCTTTATTTACAAAATTGGCGAAGATAAAATCACTAATTTGAATGATTTACTGCCTTGTTATGACACTGATGGCGAAACTGACTACGCTTACTCAATGGTTGAAGCAACAGCTATCAATGAAAATAATGAAATATTTGGTACTGCGACTAAGACAGTTGAAAAACTTGATTCTTTAGGCGGTGTTGTAACTGATATCAATGGTGAAATTGAATACGAAAGTATTGCAGTTGCAGTTAAGTTAACGCCAATTGCAAATGGTGAAGTAGAAAACTGTGCTCCAGTAGAAGCAGAAGTGTATGAGCGTAACTCTGCTAGCTTTCCTTGGTATACATTAATGCTATTACCATTAGTTGGCTTAAGACGTATATTTCGCTTTTAAAGTTTACTAATATTGATTATAAAAAAAACCAACTTAATAAAGTTGGTTTTTTTTCGTCTATAATATTTTATAAGATTAGGATTGCCATGAATCTTATAGTTATTATTTAGCTTTAACGCTACTAATTATTTCGCGATAACCATGCCTTTTTAACAGAACGGCGCCAAATAATATCAATACCAAAATAGCCGATAATTGATGCAATAGAAGCACATACTAACGAACCTAGTAAAAATGCAGGACCAATAGTTTCTATGCTCTCTAGAAACCAAGACCAACTAGCTTCAAATACAAAGTGTTGCTCAGGCTGATTAAGTATTAATGTACCCACTAAGTATGAGCCATAAAAAATAGGTGGCATAGTTAGAGGGTTTGTAAGCCATACTAATGCTACTGAGATAGGTAAATTAACTCTAAATAATATAGCGCCGGCTGCTGCTAAAACCATTTGAAAAGGAACAGGGATGAAAGCAAAAAATAACCCGACTGCAAATGCACCTCGAGCAGAACGTCTATTTAAATGCCAAAGATTTGCATCTTGTAAAAGGCGTCCAAATATTCTTAGTGATTTATGATGTCTAATTTTATTTGGATCAGGTAAAAATCTTTGGATCGTTTTTTTAGCCATTTAAAGCAACCATTTACATCAGTGTGGATAAGTCTTGGGTTTGTAATTGGCTGTATAGCAACCGTATTTTATTATCAAACTCTCGAATTTACAGTATTCACAATTTTCATTGTTATAGTGAGCGCTTATTTTAAGCCGTTTTTAAATGTATTGTTAGGCTTTATTTGTGCAATTTGCTTCGTTGGTCTGCATTTTTACGTTTTTTATAGTTTTGAAATACCAAAACCGGATAAAAAGTATGCACTTGATTCTACATTAATTGTTGAAGAGGTTATTTCTGACAAAAAACCTCAATATATTAAAGTTAAAATAGTGGCATTAGAAGGGAGTAATTTTTCGGATTTTAGAGCACCCAAAGCAATGCTCAGTGTTAATTCTGCACAGCCTTTAATAGTAGGTGATGAATTTTCTGCTTTAATTCATTTAAAACATTTTCGTAGTAATAAAAATTTTAATGTATTTGATAATGAACGTTATGCTTTTATAAGTAGAATATTATTTAAAGGTAAAGTGCTTAATAAAAATCTTAATATTATAAATAGCGACAAACAAAGCATAATTTTAGATTATCAACACTTCCTTAAAAACACTTATACGGATACAAAACTGCAGTGGCTCTATTATGCATTGCTTAGCGGTGAAAAATCTTTGATGAGCTACGCTGATAGACAATTAATGCAATCTCTTGGGCTAAGTCATTTACTTGCTATATCGGGGTTACATATTGGTTTGATTTTTAGCTTCGGTTATCTATTTACTCGATTCATTTTTGCAAAAATTAATTCTTCGATCGGGCAATCATTCAACCTGACTCTTTATTACAGTTCATGCGGATTTTTAGTAGCCTTGGTTTATGTGTACTTAAGTGACTTTTTAGTATCGGCAACGCGAGCGCTTATCATGCTGGGTTGTTATTTATTATTGTATTTTCTTGCTAAGCAGCCGCTGCGTTGGCGGAGCATTTTATTTGCCTTGGTTATTGTTCTTATTGTTAACCCATTTAATTTACTCAATCCAGGTCTCTACTTTTCATTTTTAGCGGTTGCTATCATTTTTACAGTTATTAATAAATTACCAATATTAAACACTCGCATAAAAAACAAAGTTATTTCACTGTTTGTTATTCAAATAGCGTTATTTATTGGTTTATTGCCACTTTCACTCTATTTTTTTAATGGGGTAAGTATTGCAGGTTTGATAATAAATTTAATTGCTATACCGCTGCTTTCAATCATTATCTTACCTTTTTTAATTGTTTTTACATTACTGAGTATTTTCTTAGATATAAGTATTTTAATAAACCTGTTTGATACTGGCTTATATGCGCTATTTAAATTGCTTAATGAAATACCAGAATCGTTAAGGTGGATAACGACTGGCAGAATTGACTCAATATTTGTCGTTTTTACTTATATTATTATGTTGATGGTTTATTTTCTTCCTTATAAATGGCTCGCTTTTATTCCAGCAATAACGCTTTTATTAAATTATTGGCTAACAGAAAAGTCTAAGTGGCAACTACATGTATTTGATGTAGGGCATGGACTTATGGCATTAATTGAAAAAGATAAACAAGTGCTTATTTATGATTTTGGCCCCAGTTATTTCAATCGCTTTAGCCGTACGCGAAGTATTTTATTGCCTTATATTAAAGCAAATAATTTAACAGTGAAAACGGCGATTCTAAGTCATGAAGATAATGATCACGCTGGAGGATTACAACATTTCTTAGATGCTGGCTTTGGTGAAACATTACAACAATTTCATCCTAAAAATACACATAATGTATGTGAAGTCATAAACATTGATTTTGCTGGATTAAAAGTACAAAGCTTTAGTACAAAAGGGTTTGGAAATGAAAATGATGATTCATGCGTTGTTAGGGTATCAGATAATACTCATAGCGTGTTACTTACCGGTGATATATCAAAGGCGCGTGAAGCATCGCTATTAGCGGATAATAAATCGTTGAAAAGTACAGTAATGTTAAGCCCGCATCATGGTAGCGATACATCATCAAGTGTTAATTTTATAAATAACGTTGCTCCCCAAGTAGTCATTCATTCAAGTGCCTATAAAGGGCAATGGGAATTCCCCAAGCCTCTTGTCGTCGAACGTTATAACCAAATAAACGCTCAGCAATTTACGACAGGCGTTGAAGGGCAAATTAGTATTAAATTTTATGCAAAGAATTTGGCTATAGAAACAGCAAGAGGGCAGGAAAGTTACTGGTTTATCAAAGATTGACGTTTAGTTTTATCTCATCGGAGGATACAATACAGATTGTTACTGTATTTAGAGAGTGTTATGGATCAAAGTACTACACAAATTTATAAACGTCTTGTCTCATATGTTGGCACCTACAAAAGCGTCGCATTTGTCGCAATTATTGGGATGATAGGCTATTCAGCAATGGATGCTTTATTTATTCAATTAATGAAGCCGTTTATTGATCAAGGTTTGAACCAGCGTAATACAGAAGTTTTAAAGTACGCTCCTTTTGTCGTTATCGCGTTAGTTCTAGGGCGTGGTGTTTTTAACTTTATGTCTTCTTACTGCTTAAGTTATGTAGGCTCCCAAGTTGTACGTTCTTTACGCCAAGAGTTATTTGAGCACATACTGCACTTACCCGTTTCTTTTCATGACAAAAACTCAACGGGAGATTTAATTTCAAAAATCACATTTGATACAGAACAGGTTCAACAAGCGATTACTAAAGCCTTGCTAATAGTTGTACGTGAAGGGGCATTTGTTGTATTTTTACTTGCGGTAATGTTCTATACCAGTTGGCAACTATCACTGATATTTTTAGTGATCATCCCACTTGTTGCTATTATTGTCGCCGTCGTCTCTAAACGTTTTCGCCACATTTCTAAAAACATTCAATCTGCCATGGGGCAAGTTACCCGTAGCTCAGAACAAATGCTGAGCGGACATAAAGTTATTCATGGTTTTGGTGGTCAAGATCAAGAGATTAATCACTTCTCGAAAATTAATAATCATAATCGTCAGCAACGTATCAAAATGGACGCAACTAAAGCGCTTAGTGTGTCTATAATTCAAATTTTAGCGGCAAGTGCCATGGCAGTTATTTTGTGGGCGGTGTCGTTGCCATCAATGATTGATACGATTACATCTGGTGACTTCATGGCATTAATTGCCTCAATGATGATGTTACTTCGTCCGCTAAAACAACTTGCCAATGTGAATAGTGATATGCAACGTGGTATCTCTGCAGCGCAAAGTATATTTTTAGTTTTAGACGAAGAAATGGAAAAAGATACAGGCACTGTTTCGGTTGATAAAGTTAAAGGTTTAATTGAAGTTAAGAACGTAACCTTTAAGTACCCAACGAAAGATGAAGCCGTATTAAACGATTTGTCGCTAACGATTGAGGCGGGTGAAAGTATTGCTTTAGTTGGGCGCTCAGGCTCAGGTAAGTCGACAATTTCTAACTTGTTACCACGCTACTATGACTTAGAGTTACCGAGTGAAATATTACTCGATGGTATAGCCCTGCAGGATTATAAATTAACTGATCTGCGTCGCCAATTTGCTTTAGTCTCTCAGCAGGTTGTGTTATTTAACGACACGATTGCTAACAATATTTGTTATGGCATAAAGCACGATGTGTCTGTTGAAGAGTTAGAACAAGTTGCCAAACAAGCGCACGTGTGGGAATTTGTTAAAGACTTGCCAGAGCAATTAAACACCATGGTAGGCGAAAATGGCGTAATGCTCTCCGGTGGCCAACGCCAGCGAATAGCGATAGCGCGTGCAATATTAAAAGATGCACCTATTTTGATTTTAGATGAGGCAACATCAGCACTTGATACCGAATCAGAAAAGCTTATTCAGCAAGCGTTAGAAACGCTAATGAAAGATAAAACCTCTATTGTTATAGCACATCGCTTATCTACTATTGAAAACAGTGACCGAATTTATGTTATTGATAACGGTCGTGTGATAGAAAGTGGCGATCATAGTAGCTTATTAGCAAATGACGGTACTTATTCAGCACTTTGCAAAATGCAGTTTGGTGATCAGGCGTGAGCAAAATAGAGCAAAGCTGGTATAAACCATTTGGTCTAATTACTTTACTGTTATTACCATTAAGTGCTTTGTTTTGGGTTGTATCGTCATTTCGAAAACTCTTGTACAGCGCTAAAATACTTAAACCTTTTGAGTGCAAAACGCCTGTTATTGTAGTCGGCAATATAAGCGTAGGCGGCAATGGTAAAACACCTTTTGTTTTGTGGTTGTATGAGTATTTGACCGAGCAAGGTTTATCAGTGGGTATTATTAGTAGAGGTTATGGTGGGCAATCAGATAATTACCCGCTGTTAGTCACTTCAGTTGTTGACGCCCAACAGGCTGGAGATGAGCCTGTGCTTTTATACCATCGTTTAAAGTGCCCAATAGCAGTTGGCCCTAATAGACAGCATAATATCGATTTATTAGAAAAAAATTATACGCTAGATGTCATTATTTCTGATGATGGGATGCAGCATTATAAAATGCCTCGTAGCATTGAGTGTTGTATTGTTGATAGTGAACGCCGCTTTGGTAATGGTTTTGTTATGCCCGCAGGGCCACTACGCGAAACAACTAAACGCTTACAAAGTGTTGATATAGTAATTGAAAATGGCGGTGAGGCTAATAATAGCTACGTGCTGCAAGTAAGTAACCTTCGCTTAGTTAATTCAGGTGATGATGCAAAACATACGGTAACTCACGCACATGCAATAAGTGCAATTGGGAACCCTAAACGGTTTGAAAACTCATTAGAAGCACAAAATATTAAGCTATTGTCGACTCATCACTTTAGAGATCATTATGCTTATACAGCAGATGATTTTATTCAGTTTGGTGATGATTGCATTATAATGACCGAAAAAGACGCGGTTAAATGTAAGTCCTTTGCAAAACCTAATTGGTATTATTTACCTGTAGATGCAGAGCCTTCCGATAGCGTAATAAACACATTAAATTCATTATTAAAAGAAAAAGGAATACTCAATGGCCTTTGATACAAAATTACTCGAGATAATTGCCTGCCCAGTTTGTAAGGGTAAATTACGCTTTGATAGAGAAAACAACGAACTAATTAGTACTGCAGCTAAGCTTGCTTACCCCGTTCAAGATGATATTCCAGTATTGCTTGAAAACGAAGCACGTGAGTTATCTTTAGAAGAGGTTGAAAAGTGGAATTCGTAGTTGTAATTCCTGCACGTTTTGCATCAACCCGACTACCTGGTAAGCCGCTTGCTGATATTTGCGGTAAGCCAATGGTTCAACATGTTTACGAAAAAGCATGTTTATCAGGTGCAAGTAAAGTGGTTATAGCAACCGATCATCAAAAAGTGTTTGATGCAGTAAGTTTATTTACTAGTGATGTTGTAATGACTCGCGAAGATCACCAATCGGGTACTGAGCGTTTAGCCGAAGTAGTTGATTTACTTGATCTCGACAGCAATACAATTGTGGTTAATGTACAAGGCGATGAGCCCTTACTTGCGCCAGAAAACGTATCTCAAGTTGCTGCACTATTAAGTGATTCAACAGCACCAATGGCAACGTTAAGTGTTGCTATTGAAGAGCGTGATGAAGTATTTAATCCTAATGCCGTTAAAGTGGTTAGCGATATAAATAAAAATGCGCTGTATTTTTCTCGTGCAAGTATTCCGTTTGATAGAAGCACAATGATGAATGACAGCAGTGCTCTTAATTTAGCGCCATTTCAGCGCCACGTAGGTATTTATGCGTACAGAGCGGGTTTTATTAAACAATATATAGAATTGAGCGTATCGCCACTTGAGCTACTTGAATCGCTTGAGCAGTTACGTGTGTTGTATCATGGTTATAAAATCAAAATAGAACAAGCTCAAATAGCACCCCATGCTGGAGTTGATACGCCCGATGACTTAGCGAAGGTGATAGCGCATATTAAAAGTACAAACGCATGAGTGAACAAGTAAGTAAGATATTAAAAGTTGTTTATACACATAACGATTTTTATATTTTAGAAAAGCCAGCGGGGCTTAATTTTCATTCAGAAGATGGTCCCGGCTTTGTTGTGTTAGCCGAACAACAATTATCTCAAAAGCTTTATGCGGTTCACCGTTTAGATAAAGTGACATCAGGGCTGATTATTTTAGCGCGAAACAAAGCCGCTGCGGCTAATTTTACTGCGCTTTTTACTGAGCATGCGATTAATAAATTCTATTTAGCGATTAGTGATGCTAAACCAAAAAAGAAGCAAGGTTGGATTAAAGGCGATATGGCTAAATCTCGCCGTGGCTCGTTTAAGTTACTAACGAGTAAGCTTAACCCTGCAATCACCCGATTCTATTCGCTAAGCTATAAGCCTGGGTTTAGAGGGTATATTTTAAAGCCTTACTCAGGAAAGACGCATCAATTAAGAGTGGCACTAAAAAGTGTTGGCTCACCTATTTTAGGCGATGCAATGTATTCAGGTACGTCTTCAAATCGTACATATTTACATGCATATGCATTGAGCTTTTTATGGCAAGGTGAACAAATACAGCTAACTTTATTACCCGATAATGGTGATGAGTATTTGGCGTTAATTAAACATCAAGATTTTCAAGCATGGCAATCGCCATGGCAACTGGATTGGTAAATGAGCGAAAAAGTTACAGATATACGTTTTGGTGGTATTAAACGTTTATATGGTCATCAACAGTTTGATTGGCTTCAAGAAGCACATTTTTGTGTAGTAGGGATTGGTGGTGTAGGAAGCTGGGCGGCTGAAGCACTTGCACGTACTGGTGTTGGTAAAATAACATTGATTGATTTGGATGACATTTGCGCGACTAACGTCAATAGGCAAATTCATGCGTTAACGGGCACTATTGGTCAAGCTAAAGTAGATGCAATGAAAGCGCGCTGCGAGCTTATTAATCCAGAGTGCCAAATTAATGTGATAGATGATTTTATTACACTAGATAATATTCAAGAGCATATTCAAGGTTTTGATTATGTAATTGATTGTATTGATGCAGTTAAAGAAAAAGCAGCATTAATTGCTCACTGTAAACGTAATAAACTACCTATAATTACAACTGGTGGTGCTGGCGGGCAAACAGATCCTAGCCAAATAACGTTTGGTGATGTAGCTAAAACTACGCAAGACCCATTACTTGCAAAAGTACGTTATATTTTGCGTAAGCAATATAATTTTAGTAATAATCCTAAACGTAAATTTAATATTGATTGTGTTTACTCAACAGAGCAATTGGTTTACCCAGGAAGCGATGGCAGCGTATGTCATGCAAAGCAAAGTGCTGATGGCTCGATGAATATGGATTGTAATAATGGTTTTGGATCTGTGACTATGATCACAGGAAGCTTTGGCTTTTTTGTTGCGGCAAAAGCGGTGCGTAAATATCTAGATAAAAAACAACGCTCGCAAGCTTAGTTTTTGCTAACTAAGCTTTTGTTGTGCCATGGTTTGTATTTTATCAACCATGGCTTTAATACCATTACCACGTGATGCGCTTAAGTGGCTTATAAGGCCGAGCTTTTCAAATTCTTCATACGCATTTTTATTCACTACTTGCTCTGGTGTGAGGCCATTGTAAAGCGCTAAAATAATGGCTAATAATCCTTTTACTATACGTGTATCTGAGTCACCAATTACAACAAGTGTATTTTCTGTTAAATCAAATTCAACAAACATCCATACTTTGCTTTCACAGCCTGGTACAAGTGCATCATCAGTCTTCAAAACATCAGCTAAAACAGGTAAAGTTTTTCCTAAAAGCATTATCTCACGATATTTTTGCTGCCAAGCGGGCGCATTTTTTATAGATTCTGTGACTTTGTTAAACGTATTTGTCATGAGTTATCCTAATTAATTCTATTAAAGTGACGTTTAGTCCAGTAAAGCGATACATTTTTTAAGTGAATCAATGAATATATCTACATCTTCATAGGTATTATAAAAACAAAAGCTCGCTCTTAGCGTTCCATTAAGCCCTAAATGTGTCATTAATGGCTGTGTACAATGGTGTCCACTCCTTACTGCAACCCCGTACCCGTCAAGTAAAGTTGCCAAATCATAAGGATGTTCATCATTTAAGTTGAAGCAGAGTGTACCAATATTGTCAGATAGGTTGCTATATATTGTAATACCATCAACCTTTACCAATTTTTGAGCGGCATAACTAAACAATTTTTGCTCATATTGCTGGATTTTTGCGTGATCTAATTCATTTAAATAGTCTAATGCGGCACCAAAGCCTAAAACTCCAGAGATATTTGGTGTTCCAGTTTCAAATTTTGCAGGCGCAGGACGATAAGTACTGTGAGTTAAGTACACTTTATCGATCATTTCCCCACCTGATTGGTAAATCTCAAGGGTATTTAATTGCTCATATCGACCATAAAGTACACCTAATCCTGTTGGACCGAGCATTTTATGGCTTGAGCAGACATAAAAGTCACAGTTTAATTCACGTAAATCGGGTTTTAAATGCAGTGCACCCTGTGCACCATCCACTAGAACAAGAGAATTGACGTCTTTTGCAGCTCTAATAAGTGGTTTTAAATCGGTGATATTACCCAGTGTGTTAGATGCTTGTGTAATAGCTAATAGGGCTGGTTTTGTTTCTTTTATAAATTCACAGCATTCTTTGGTGTTCAGCATGCCATTTTTATTTAGTGGAAGCGCTATTAATTTAGCACCCGTTTGTTGACTCACTATTTGCCAAGGCACTATGTTTGCATGATGCTCAAGCGGAGATATCATTATGGTATGACTTTCATTTAAGCGCTTTTTTAATCCGTTAGCGACCAAGTTAATGGCTTCTGTAGCGCCTTTAGTCCATACAATCTCTTTACTAAATACATTGAAATACTCTGCAGTTTTATCCCGTACTTGTTCATATGAATAAGTTGCTTGCTCGCTAAGTGTATGGCGTCCACGGTGTACATTAGCGTTTTGAAACGTATAGAATTCAGTAATTGTATCTATAACTGATTGAGGCTTTTGTGAGGTTGCTGCTGAGTCTAAATAAACAAGCGGGCAGCCGTTTATTGTTTGATTTAATGTTGGGAAGTCGTTTCTAATTTTATTTATATCAAACTTTAAAGCAAGCATGGCTCATCTACATAGTGTTTTTAAGGCAGGAATTGTAATCGGTTTATGATAATTCTCAAGTGTTGTTAATAAAAAAGGCCGCAAAATGCGGCCTTTTTAAACTAACCAACGTTAATTAACGCTTGTCAGTTGATACGTAGTCACGTTGAGTGTAACCAGTATAAAGTTGACGAGGACGGCTGATCTTATGACCAGGTTGAGATAGCATCTCATCCCAGTGAGTGATCCAACCAACAGTACGTGCCATTGCAAAGATTACAGTGAACATGCTTGTTGGAATACCAATCGCTTTTAAGATAATACCAGAGTAGAAATCTACATTAGGGTATAGTTTTTTCTCTACAAAGTATGGGTCTTCAAGCGCAATTTGCTCAAGCTTCATAGCAATATCAAGAAGTGGATCTTGGATATTCAGCTCAGCTAAAACTTCGTGACACGTTTGACGCATTACTGTAGCGCGTGGGTCAAAGTTTTTGTAAACACGGTGTCCAAAGCCCATAAGGCGGAACGGGTCAGCTTTATCTTTAGCTTTAGCTACGTATTCATCAATACGGTCAACAGAGCCAATCTCTTCTAACATGTTTAAACATGCTTCATTAGCGCCGCCGTGAGCAGGGCCCCATAAAGATGCAATACCAGCTGCAATACATGCATACGGGTTAGCACCAGATGAACCAGCAAGACGAACTGTTGAAGTTGATGCATTTTGTTCATGATCTGCATGAAGCATAAAGATTTTATCCATCGCTTTTGCAGTTACTGGATTAACTTTATATTCTTCAGCAGGTACAGAGAACATCATGTGTAAGAAGTTTTCTGCGTAGCTTAAATCGTTACGTGGGTATACAAACGGTTGGCCGATATTTGTTTTATAAGCCATTGCCGCGATTGTTGGTAACTTAGCAACAAGCTTAACTGCGCTTGTTTTACGTTGTTCAGCATCAGTAATATCAAGGTCTTCATGATAGAAAGATGATAATGCACCTACTACGCCACAAAGCATTGCCATTGGGTGAGCGTCAAAGCGGAAAC
The DNA here is from genome assembly GCF_011378625.1 of Pseudoalteromonas sp. c7(2019). Lineage (NCBI taxonomy): Bacteria > Pseudomonadati > Pseudomonadota > Gammaproteobacteria > Alteromonadales > Pseudoalteromonadaceae > Pseudoalteromonas > Pseudoalteromonas sp. c7(2019). The sequence continues at coordinate 92,235 of NZ_WTKS01000006.1, forward strand.
CTTGGAAAAAGTTAGCAATCTTCTCGTCAAGCATAGTGCTTGTAGTGATTTCATTCTTAAAAACTTCATATTGTTCTTTAGAAGGTAACTCACCATTTAAAAGTAAGTAACAAAGTTCAATGTAATTTGAGTCTTCAGCTAATTGCTCAATTGGGTAACCACGGTGAAGTAGTACACCTTTACCACCATCAATATAGGTGATTGCAGATTCACAAGAACCAGTCGACATGAAACCTGGGTCATAAGTAAAGTGACCGTGTGAACCTAACGTACGTACGTCGATTACATCTTGGCCAGCAGTGCCTTGATAAATTGGAAGTTCGATTGGATCTAGTCCATCAATTTGGACTGTGGCTTTTTTATCTGCCATCGTTATGTATCTCCTATTAAGATATCTATTCTGATTTTTAGATTTTAAAGTTCTGAAATCTGTTTTAAGCACATCTTCTCATTTTAACGTGAAAGAGGGGGTTAAAGTCAATTTTTATAAACATTATGCATATATGTATAATAAATATTCGGTATTAATTAAATATAATACTATTGGCTAATTCGCAAACATCTCTAAATAAACAAGAATTGTAAAAAGCCCTGTGGGTATATATACTAACGGTGGTTTTAAACCGTATTGTATTTGGGTAAACATATTCTTAACAGCTTAAAATTTACAGGTTTGTGAACTTTAATTGTTTTGGTACGTTTATTTTGATAGTTCCATCAGTAATATTTGGTGGGTTTTTAGAAAAACAAGTAGATGAGCTCCACTGTGAGCAAAGATGGGCAAGTAACTGTGAAAAAGCAAAGACCTGTAAATCTAGATCTAACAACTATATCTATGCCGGCAACGGCTAAAGCTTCAATTTTTCACCGCGTCACCGGTGTTGCATTATTTTTTGCTTTAACGTTTGTCATTTGGGCTTGGTCTGAGTCTCTCTCTTCAGCTGAAAGTTTTGAATTCGTCAAGGGTCTGTTTAACGGATTCATTGCCAAATTTATAGCTTGGGGCACTGTTTCTGTATTAGGTTATCACCTTATTGGTGGTATCCGTCATATGATTATGGATATGGGACATTGGGAAGAACTTGAATCAGGTAACCTCAGCGCTAAAGTTTCAATGGCTCTTGGTGTTGTGTTTGCCGTATTGGCAGGGGTGTGGATATGGTTTTAAATCAAGCAACTCTAAAACGTGATGGTGTACAAGATTTCGTATCTTTACGTACCACGGCATTAATAATCAGCGCTTACGCGATTTTTATTATAGGCTATTTTTTAGCGACGCCAGAAGTCACTTTCGAAGCCTGGACAGGCCTCTTCTCTAACCTAGCAATGAAAGGGTTTACGTTAATTACCCTTGTTTGCATTATGGTTCATACCCGCATTGGCCTTTGGCAAGTTCTTACAGACTATGTTAAGTGCGCAAAGCTTCGTGCAGTTTTAGGTTTTGTATTAAACCTAATGGCCGTTGCTTACGTAGCTATTGGTCTAATCGTATTATGGGGTGTTTAAGTGAAATATTCTGTTCGTGAATTTGACGCCGTAGTAATTGGTGCAGGTGGTGCAGGTATGCGCGCTGCTTTAGCAATTACAGAATCTGGCAAAACGTGTGCATTAATATCTAAAGTATTCCCAACGCGCTCACACACTGTATCTGCTCAAGGCGGTATTACGGTTGCGCTTGGTAATTCACACGAAGATAACTGGGAATGGCATATGTACGATACCGTTAAAGGTTCCGATTTTATCGGTGACCAAGACGCTATTGAATACATGTGTCAAACTGGCCCAGAAGCTATTACCGAATTAGAAAACATGGGTTTACCATTTTCTCGTTTTGAAAATGGCCGTGTTTACCAACGTCCTTTCGGTGGTCAATCGAAAAACTTTGGTGGTGAACAAGCCGCGCGTACTGCAGCAGCTGCTGACCGTACTGGTCATGCTTTATTACACCTTCTATATCAACAAAACGTTAAAAACAAAACAAATGTATTCTCTGAATGGTATGCACTTGATTTAGTTAAAAACGATAATGGTGATGTAGTAGGGTGTACTGCAATTGAGATTGAGACAGGTGAAGTTACCTTCTTCAAATCTAAAGCTGTTGTATTAGCTACTGGTGGTGCAGGTCGTATATTTGCATCAACCACTAATGCTCACATTAACACTGGTGACGGTGTTGGTATGGCAACACGTGCTGGTATTTCTATGCAAGACATGGAAATGTGGCAGTTCCACCCAACGGGTATCGCAGGTGCTGGTACGCTAGTAACTGAAGGTTGTCGTGGTGAAGGCGGTTATCTTTTAAATAAAGATGGCGAACGCTTCATGGAACGTTACGCACCAAACGCAAAAGACTTAGCGTCTCGCGACGTTGTTGCACGTTCAATGATGACTGAAATCCGTGAAGGTCGTGGTTGTGATGGTCCTTGGGGTCCACATCTTAAGTTAAAACTTGACCATTTGGGTGAAGAAACACTTAACTTACGTCTTCCTGGCGTATGTGACCTTGCTAAAACATTTGCTCACGTTGACCCTGCAAAAGAGCCAATTCCAGTAATTCCAACTTGTCATTATATGATGGGTGGTGTTCCTACTAATGTAAATGGACAAGCGCTACAAATCGATGCTCAAGGCAACGAAACAGTAGTTCAAGGTTTATTTGCAGTAGGTGAGATTGCATGTGTATCTGTACACGGTGCAAACCGCTTAGGTGGTAACTCATTACTTGATTTAGTTGTGTTTGGTCGTGCTGCGGGTAACTTCTTAGGTAAGTACCTAAATGACGTTGAAATATCTAAAGCTGCTTCAGAATCAGACTTAGAAGCGTCTCTTGCACGTTACAATCGTTGGGAAAATTCAACGGCTGGCCAAGGTGAAGATCCAGTTCAAATCAAAAAAGACCTACAACAATGTATGCAGCTTAACTTCTCGGTATTCCGTGAAGGTGACTCAATGGCTGCAGGTCTTCAAGAACTTAAAGAAATTCGCGAACGTCTGCAACATGCTCGTCTTGATGATAAATCATCAGACTTCAATACGCAGCGTATCGAATGTCTTGAACTAGACAACTTAATGGAAACAGCTTACTCGACTGCAGTAGCTGCAAACTTCCGTACAGAAAGCCGTGGTGCACATTCTCGCTTTGACTACCCAGATCGTGATGACGAAAACTGGTTATGTCACTCAGTATTCAATCCTGTAACGGATGAAATGAGCAAGCGTGATGTAAACTATGCGCCTAAAACGCGTGAAGCTTTCCCACCTAAAGCACGTGTTTACTAGGAGATAGACGATGGCACAAGTACAATTTTCAGTTTATCGTTATAATCCAGATGTTGACAACGCTCCTCGTATGCAAGAATACACCTTGCAAACAGAAGAAGGTCACGACATGATGGTGTTGGATGCACTTATTCTTTTAAAAGAACAAGATCCTACATTATCTTTCCGTCGTTCATGCCGTGAAGGTGTGTGTGGATCTGATGGTGTTAACATGAATGGTAAAAATGGTTTAGCATGTATTACTCCTTTATCTACGCTACAAAAAAATGGCAAAGGTAAAATAGTAGTACGTCCATTACCAGGTTTACCTGTGGTTCGTGACCTTGTTATTGACATGAGTCAGTTCTACACTCAGTACGAAAAAGTTAAACCTTATTTAATTAATGATCAGCCTGCAGCAGGCGAACGTCTTCAAACTATTGAAGAACGTGATAAATTAGATGGGCTTTATGAGTGTATTTTGTGTGCATGTTGTTCAACATCGTGTCCTTCGTTCTGGTGGAATCCAGACAAGTTCATTGGTCCAGCAGGTCTTCTTCATGCTTACCGTTTCTTGGCTGATAGCCGAGATACAGCAACTGAAGAACGTTTAGCGGATTTAGACGATGCGTTCAGTGTGTTCCGTTGTCACAGTATCATGAACTGTGTTAGCGTTTGTCCTAAGGGTCTTAATCCGACCAAAGCAATTGGACAAATCAAATCTATGTTACTAAACCGAGCGGTTTGATAGCTTAGTAAAGGTAAGATGGCTAATATTAAATTATATTAGCCATCTTGTTATAATAACTATTAATTTCTGCGCTAAAAAAAAGGGCTTATAAATGCACGAAGGTGTGATGAAGGCATGGCTAGAATCTTCACATTTAAACGGCGGCAACGTTGCTTATGTAGAAGAGCTTTATGAAGCGTATTTAGACGATGCGACTTCTGTGCCAGACGAATGGCGAGAAGTGTTTGAACAATTACCTAAAGTTGATGGTGTGGATGTTGAAGTAAAACATTCAGAGGTTCGAGCACAGTTTGCACAGCTTGCAAAAAACAAGCATAGAGAAGTAGTGGTAGCAGAGGGTAGTGGCGGTGACCTTAAACAGGTTAAAGTTCTACAACTTATTAATGCTTTCCGTTTTCGTGGGCACCAAAATGCAAACCTAGATCCATTAGGTATTTGGCAACGAGAGCGTGTACGAGATTTAGAGCTAGAGTACCACGACCTATCTTCAAGTGATTTTGACCGCGAGTTTAACGTAGGATCGTTTGCCGTAGGGCGCGATACTATGCCTTTAGGTGAACTATACCAAGCACTAAAAACTACATATTGTGGTTCAATTGGCGCTGAGTATATGCACATCACATCAACAGAGGAAAAACGTTGGTTACAACAACGTCTAGAATCTGTCCAGTCTAGGCCTAAATTCTCAAAAGATGAAAAGCTACGTATCCTTAAAGGGCTTACTGCAGCAGATGGTCTAGAAAAATATTTAGGGTCTAAGTTCCCTGGTGCTAAGCGCTTTTCACTTGAAGGTGGCGATGCGTTAGTTCCAATGCTTAAAGAGCTTATTCACCGCGCTGGTGAAAGCGGCCAACAAGAAGCTGTTATTGGTATGGCTCACCGTGGTCGTTTAAACGTTTTAGTTAATGTACTTGGTAAAAACCCATCAGAATTATTTGATGAATTTGCTGGTATACATAAAGAAACGTTAGGTTCTGGTGATGTTAAATATCACATGGGTTATTCGTCTGACTTTGCTACCAAAGGTGGCAATGTACACATGGCGCTTGCGTTTAACCCATCTCACCTAGAAATCGTAAACCCTGTTGTAATGGGCTCTGTGCGTGGTCGTCTCGACCGTTTAGGTGATAAGTCAGGCATTAAAGCACTTCCTATTACCATCCATGGTGATTCTGCTATTGCTGGACAAGGTGTTGTTCAAGAAACGTTTAACATGTCACAAACTAATGCGTTTAGTTGTGGTGGTAGTATTCGTATTGTTGTCAACAACCAAGTAGGTTTTACAACCTCTAAGCAAGATGACGTTCGCTCAACGCCATACTGTACTGACATTGCTAAAATGGTTCAGTCTCCAATATTCCATGTTAATTCTGATGATCCTGAAGCCGTTGCATTTGTTACTCAACTTGCTCTTGATTTTAGAAATCAGTTTAAGCGTGACGTAGTAATTGATTTAGTTTGTTACCGTCGCCATGGTCACAATGAAGCTGATGAGCCTAATGCAACTCAGCCTGTCATGTACCAAAAAATTAAAAAGCATCCAGTGCCGCGTTTAATCTATGCAGACCAACTGATTGCTGAAGGCTCTTTTTCTGAACAAGAAGTTAAAGCCTTAGCTGATGAGTACCGTGATGCACTAGATGAAGGCAGCTGTGTTGTTTCAGAAATACAGCCAGAGACGTCGCATTCTTCTGAGTGGGCCAAATATATTGGTCATGAATGGAATGTTGACTACGATGCTAGCGTATCTGTAGAGAAGCTAAAAGCTCTTGGTGAGAAAGTAGCTTCTTACCCAGAACAACATAAAGCTCAATCTCGCGTTAAAAAGATTTATGACGATCGTAAGCTAATGGCCACAGGTGAAAAACCACTTGATTGGGGTATGGCAGAGACTCTTGCCTATGCAACAATTGCGTCTGAAGGTACTGACATTCGTTTAACAGGACAAGACACAGGTCGAGGAACATTCTTTCATCGTCATGCTGTTGTTCATGGTCAATCTGATGGTACAACTTACACTCCTTTAGAGCATTTAAGTGAAGATCAAGGCACATTTGAAGTCTTTGATTCTGTTTTATCTGAGGAAGCTGTCGTTGCGTTCGAATATGGATATGCTACCGCTGAACCTAAGTCTCTCGTAATATGGGAAGCGCAATTTGGTGACTTCGCCAATGGTGCACAAGTTGTATTTGACCAGTTCTTAAGTTCTGGTGAGCAAAAGTGGGGCCGTTTATGTGGGCTTACAATTTTGCTACCGCACGGCTATGAAGGTCAAGGGCCAGAGCATAGTTCAGCACGCTTAGAGCGTTTCTTGCAACTATGTGCTGATCACAACATGCAAGTGTGTGTTCCTTCAACGCCGGCGCAAGTTTACGCTATGCTTCGTCGTCAGTCAGTTCGACCACTTCGTCGTCCTCTGATTGTTATGACGCCTAAGTCGCTACTTCGTCACCCGCTTGCAACTTCATCACTTGAAGAGCTTTCACACGGTGTTTACCATAATATGATCGACGAAGTTGATGATATTAACCCTGAGAAAGTAGAGCGCGTTGTATTTTGTAGCGGTAAAGTTTACTACGAGTTACTACAAGAGCGTCGTAAGCTTGAGCAAGATAATATTGCAATTGTACGTGTTGAACAGTTATACCCGTTCCCACACGATGAAATGCAAACAATTATAGAGCGCTACCAACACGTAACTGATTTTGTATGGTGTCAAGAAGAGCCACAAAACCAAGGTGCATGGTACTGTTCACAACATCACTTTATTGATGCAATCCCACAAGGTGCTAAATTAAAATATGCAGGACGTAAAGCGTCTGCATCACCAGCGTGTGGTTACATGTCAGTACATACTAAAGAACAACAAGCGCTCGTTGCCGACGCGCTTACTATAGAAAATAAAGGATAAGCAATGAGCACAGAAATTAAAGTTCCTGTTCTTCCTGAGTCGGTTGCAGATGCTACCGTTGCTACATGGCATGTAAGTGTTGGCGACAAAGTAACTCGCGATCAAAACTTAGTAGACATTGAAACAGATAAAGTGGTTTTAGAAGTTGTTGCACAGCATGACGGTGTAATAACAGAAATATCACAAGAAGAAGGTGCAACCGTACTTGGCGATCAAGTTATGGGTTTACTTGGTGATGCTGATGCAGCGCCAGCAAGTGAAGGTTCAACTAAAGAAGAATCAGCACCAGCTAAATCAGAAGACGCGCCAGTGGCGCAATCAGCACCAGCATCAGAAGGTAAAGAAGTGGATATTAAAGTACCTGTACTTCCAGAATCAGTTGCAGACGCAACAATTGCTACATGGCATGTACAACCAGGTGACGCGGTAACACGCGACCAAAACTTGGTAGATATTGAAACAGATAAAGTTGTTCTTGAAGTAGTAGCTCAAGAAGATGGCATCATGGGTGATATCATTCACGGCGAAGGCGATACTGTATTAGGCGAGCAAGTAATTGGTTCGGTTAAAGCAGGCGGTGCACCAGCGGCTCCAGCTGCAAAAGCAGACGCAGCGCCAGCAGCAGATTCAAGCGAAAGTTCAGATGTGTTAACACCATCAGTTCGTCGTTTAATTGCTGAGAAAGGCCTAGACGCTTCTAAAATTAAAGGCACGGGTAAAAATGGTCGTGTAACTAAAGAAGACGTTGATACTTTCTTAAAAGCACCAGCGCCAGCGGCTAAAAAAGCAGAAGCTTCTGCTCCAGCTGCACCGATGGGCGATCGTACTCAAAAACGTGTACCTATGACTCGTTTACGTAAAACGATTGCGACACGCCTTCTTGAAGCTAAAAACTCAACTGCAATGTTAACAACATTCAACGAAGTGAACATGGGACCAATCATGAGCCTTCGTAAGCAGTATCAAGAAACGTTTGAAAAGCGTCACGGCATTCGTTTAGGTTTCATGTCTTTCTATGTGAAAGCTGTAACTGAAGCTCTTAAGCGTTTTCCAGATGTAAATGCTTCAATTGATGGTGACGATATTGTTTACCATAACTATTTCGATATCAGCATTGCAGTATCTACTCCACGTGGCTTAGTTACTCCAGTACTTAAAGATTGTGACAAACTATCTGTTGCTGAAATCGAAAAAGGTATTCGTGAGTTAGCACTTAAAGGTCGTGATGGTAAGCTTACGCTTGCTGATATGACGGGTGGTAATTTCACTATTACTAATGGTGGCGTATTTGGTTCATTGCTATCTACACCTATCATTAACTTGCCACAGTCTTCAATCTTGGGTATGCATAAAATCCAAGACCGTCCGATGGCTGTAAATGGTAAAGTTGAAATACTACCTATGATGTATTTAGCACTTTCTTATGACCACCGTATCATTGATGGTAAAGAATCTGTTGGTTTCTTAGTGACTATTAAAGAGTTACTTGAAGATCCAACTCGCTTATTGCTAGATGTTTAATCTAGTTGTATGAAATGTAAGCTGTGAATGAACATTCACAGCTTTTTTTTTGCGCCTTTGGTCGTACTGGGGTTTTCATGTTAAGCCTTGGGATCTATACTAGGTGCGCAATTTGGGATAGTTGTTTATTTGAAAAAATATTCAGCTCTTTTAGTATAAAAAATTGGATAAAGCATCATGAATTTGCATGAGTATCAGGCAAAACAACTTTTTGCCGAATATGGTTTACCCGTTTCTACAGGTTACGCTTGCGATACACCTGAAGAAGCTGCTGCAGCTGCTGAAAAAATTGGCGGCGATATGTGGGTTGTTAAAACTCAGGTTCACGCAGGTGGACGTGGTAAAGCTGGCGGTGTAAAGCTAGTTAAAACTATCGAAGAAGTAAAAGCGTTTGCAGCTAACTGGTTAGGTAAAAACCTAGTTACTTACCAAACAGACGAGAAAGGCCAGCCAGTAGCTAAAATTTTAGTAGAAAGCTGTACTGACATTGCTAACGAATTGTACCTAGGTGCAGTAGTTGACCGTGCATCTCGTAAAGTAGTTTTCATGGCGTCTACTGAAGGCGGCGTTGAAATTGAAACTGTTGCTGAAGAAACACCAGAGCTTATCCACAAAGCAGAGATCGACCCGTTAGTAGGTCCTCAAGCTTACCAAGCACGTGAACTAGGTTTCAAATTGGGTCTTAACCCAGTACAAATGAAACAGTTTGTTAAGATCTTTATGGGTCTTGGTAAAATGTTCACTGATTTTGATTTCGCATTACTTGAAATCAACCCGTTAGTAATTACAGACGAAGGCAACCTTCACTGTCTTGACGGCAAAATCGGTATTGATGGTAATGCACTTTACCGTCAACCTAAAATCCGTGAATTCCACGATCCATCTCAAGAAGATGCTCGTGAAGCACACGCAGCAAGCTTCGAGCTTAACTACGTTGCTCTAGACGGTAATGTTGGTTGTATGGTTAACGGTGCAGGCCTAGCAATGGGTACTATGGACATCGTAAACCTACACGGCGGCAAGCCGGCTAACTTCTTGGATGTTGGTGGCGGTGCTACTAAAGAACGTGTTTCTGAAGCATTCAAAATCATTCTTTCTGACGACAATGTTAAAGCTGTTTTAGTAAACATCTTTGGCGGCATCGTTCGTTGTGACATGATTGCTGAAGGCATCATTGGCGCAGTTAAAGAAGTTGGCGTAACCGTACCAGTAGTTGTACGTTTAGAAGGTACTAATGCTGAATTAGGTCGTGAAGTTCTCAAGAACTCTGGTCTAGATATCATTGCTGCTGAATCACTAACAGACGCTGCTGAAAAAGTTGTTGCTGCTGCGGAGGGCAAATAATGTCTGTATTAATCAATAAAGATACAAAAGTTATCTGTCAAGGTTTCACTGGTGGCCAAGGTACTTTCCACTCAGAGCAAGCGCTTGAGTACGGTACACAAATGGTTGGTGGTGTTAGCCCAGGTAAAGGCGGTCAAACGCACCTTGGTCTTCCTGTATTCAACACCGTTCGTGATGCTGTAAAAGAAACTGGCGCAACTGCTTCAGTTATCTACGTACCAGCTCCTTTCTGTAAAGATGCAATCTTAGAAGCTATCGATGCTGGCATCGAGCTAATAGTTTGTATTACTGAAGGTATCCCTACACTTGATATGGTTGATGTTAAAATCAAACTAGATCAAACAGGTACTCGTATGATCGGTCCTAACTGCCCAGGTGTTATTACTCCTGGTCAAACTAAGATTGGTATCATGCCTGGTCATATCCACAAACCTGGTAAAGTAGGTATTGTTTCTCGCTCTGGTACTTTAACGTACGAAGCAGTTAAGCAAACTACTGATGCTGGTTTTGGTCAGTCTACGTGTGTTGGTATTGGTGGTGATCCAATTCCAGGTACTAACTTTATCGACGTTCTAGAAATGTTCGAAAAAGATCCACAAACTGAAGCAATCGTAATGATTGGTGAAATTGGTGGTACTGCAGAAGAAGAAGCTGCAGAGTACATCAAAGCTAACGTTACTAAACCTGTAGTATCTTACATTGCTGGTGTTACTGCACCAGAAGGTAAGCGTATGGGTCACGCTGGCGCAATCATTGCCGGCGGTAAAGGTACTGCTGATGAGAAATTTGCTGCATTAGAAGCTGCGGGCGTAAAAACTGTACGTTCACTTGCTGATATCGGTAAAGCACTTAAAGAGAAAACAGGCTGGTAATCGCTTGTTTTTCTTTAAAAAGGCCCGCATATGCGGGCCTTTTTGTCATTAGATGAAAATTTAGAACGGGTAACTAATATGCTGGAAAAAACGTACAGATAAGTCTTGGCGTTGTTTATTTATAGCCAGCTCATTACACAGAGTATAGATTGTTTTTTCTACTTGGTTCATAAATCGACCGTAGCCCATTTCATGTTTATCCTGCTGCGTTGCGACTACTACAAAATGCAGCGTTTCTACCAATTTACTTGCTTCATAAAAGTGCTTAATTTGATTTTCATTAGATTCAATATCAAAACTTAACTTTTGAAGTTCATCATTGCCTTCACTTTTATCTATTTTACTGTTGCGTATAATAGGCGTTGCACCGTTAGCAACCATAGCGCCATGGTTTAAGTTATTATTTTGACACGCCCGTATAAATGCATAAGCAAAGTAGTCATAAAATTTAGCATAATCGTTTGTGTTCATTAGTGTTTGAAACTGCGTTTTAATAGCGCGCGAAACCGGTATAGTAAAAGTGGCGTAAGTCATCTCTGCATAATCATTGGGTATGCTGCATTGTCTTGATTGGTAGCGAGGGTAGAGACTTCTTAATTTGTAACCATAGCTTTCCTTGTTGCCTTTTTCTTTAGCAAATAGGTCATACGTTAAGTGTTGATGGTCGCGTAGTTTAAACTGGGGCTGATTTATTAAGAGTTGTCCTTGTAAAGTGTCTAACACTTTTTGGACTTTATTATGAAATTCTGCAGAGTTGGCTCGTAAATCATCGCCTGTTGCTAAAAATAGAATGCGTATTTTTTTACTTGGTGTACCTTCAGTGTAATAAATCTTATGCGCTTCGTGATAACGGGGATTATAAAAAAAGAGCATTTGTTTATCTGTTTCTAATTGATAAGACTCATCATTAAATCTTACAACGGGTAGTTTATCATTTGCTAATAAGTGCACATTATAAAGCTCATACTCATCACAAGAAGCAAACAGCTGGCGTGCAATACGTTCGTAGCAGCAATTTATATCACTAAAGCTTTTATAAAAATCGTGATTAGGGGTTATTTCAGCTAAAAGGTAGTGGTTAGCGCGTGCATTAGTTGGAATATATACACGATGTTGATTAAGTGTCGCCATCTTTAAATCCTTATAATGTAGGTTATTTACCTACTATAAACTGTTTAGATGACTTAAATATTGCGTTAAAACAAATTTTATTCATAAACAATGGTTCAGCTGAATTAAAGTTAAGCAATATCAAAAATAAACCTTAATCTAGTGCTGTATGTTAGTGTATGTTTTTGTAATAATGCATTAGTTTTGTTATTACGTAATATTTAGAGGACTGCACTCCTATGGCGGAAATTGAGAATCGCCCAAGTAACTTTATTAGAACCCGAATTGATGAAGACTTAGCAAGTAAAAAGCATGCAACAACGCATACACGTTTTCCACCTGAACCAAATGGCTTTTTGCATATTGGTCATGCCAAATCAATTTGTTTAAATTTTGGCATCGCAAAAGATTATAACGGTTTATGTAACTTACGTTTTGACGATACAAACCCAGAAAAAGAAGACATTAACTACGTTAATTCTATAAAAGAAGACGTACAGTGGTTAGGTTTTAACTGGGATGGCGATATAAAGTATTCTTCTAACTATTTTGATACTTTATATGGTTACGCTGTTGAGCTTATAAATAAAGGCTTAGCGTACGTTTGCTTTTTAACAGCAGACGAAGCACGCCAATACCGTGGTACATTGAAAGAGCCAGGTAAAAATAGCCCGTACAGAGATACATCAGTTGAAGAAAACCTAGCGTTATTTGAAAAAATGCGTGCTGGCGAATTCAAAGAAGGCGAATGTGTCCTGCGTGCTAAAATTGATATGGCTAGCTCATTTATGGTGCTTCGCGATCCAATTATTTATCGCGTACGTTTTGCTCATCATCATCAAACAGCAGACAAGTGGTGCATTTACCCAATGTATGACTTCACGCACTGTATTTCTGATGCACTTGAAGGTATTACACATTCATTATGCACACTCGAGTTTCAAGATAACCGTCGTTTGTACGACTGGGTACTTGATAACATTAGTTTAGAGTGTCACCCACAGCAAATTGAGTTTTCACGTTTAAATCTTGAATACACAATTATGTCTAAGCGTAAGCTAAGCGATTTAGTGGTAAATAACCATGTAGAAGGGTGGGATGACCCACGCATGCCTACAATTGCAGGCCTACGTCGCCGTGGTTATACACCAGGTTCAATCCGTGAGTTTTGTTTGCGTATTGGTGTAACAAAACAAGAGAATATGGTTGAAATGGGTATGCTTGAAGCATGTATCCGTGAAGATCTAAACGAAAATGCACCACGTGCAATGGCCGTACTCGATCCTGTTAAAGTTGTTATTGAAAACTACGATGCAGACAAGGTTGAGGTTTTATCTGTGGCTAACCACCCAAATAAAGAAGAAATGGGTCGTCGTGATGTACCGTTTACTCGCGAAATTTACATCGAACGAGAAGACTTTAAAGAAGAAGCAAATAACAAGTTTAAACGTTTAGTGCTTGATAAAGAAGTACGTTTGCGTGGCGCTTATGTTATTAAAGCACAGCGTGTTGAGAAAGACGAAAATGGCGAAATTACAACTATATTCTGTACTTACGATACTGAAACACTTGGTAAAAATCCAAGTGATGGACGTAAAGTAAAAGGTGTTATTCACTGGGTTTCAGCACCAGAGTGTATTACGGCAGAAGTTCGTTTATACGATCGTTTGTTTAGTGTTCCAAACCCAGCAGCCGCTGATGAGTTTGAAACAACATTAAATCCAGAGTCACTGGTTGTTTTATCAAACGCTAAATTAGAGCCATCGCTTGCTAATTCACAAGCAGAGCAGGGCTTTCAGTTTGAGCGTACGGGTTATTTCTCTCGTGATTCTAAATCAGAGAACGTTGTATTTAACCAAACAGTGGGTCTTCGTGATTCATGGTCTAAGACTCAATAAGTAATATCTAAAAACCTGAACCCTGGATAATAAATCTATCTCGAGCAGCTATTTTCAGCGCTAACTGCGTTGAATTTACTTGCAATAGGCCAGCTATTGACGCGTGAATTCGCCTTGTTTTTACTTAAAATCTCTGGCTAGAGAAATAAATTTAAATATCACCATGATTCAATACGTTGGTAAATCTCTTAACCAGAGTTCAGGTTTAATATCCCCAGTATTTACTGGGTATATTCATTACAAGCGTATTTTAGACACAAAAAAACCTGCACTTAGCAGGTTTTTTATTGCTTTTTAAAAGCGGTATTAGCTGTTAGCGTCGCTAAATTCTTTACACGCTGCTTTATCATTACACTCACCGTATAAATATAAAGAATGGTTTGTAAGTGTAATACCATTTTCTTCAGAAATTTCAAGTTGACGACGTTCAATCATCTCATCTTCAAACTCTACAACTTTGCCACACTTCAAACATACTAAATGATCGTGGTGTGTGCTTCCTGAAAGTTCAAATACTGATTTGCCACCTTCAAAGTGATGACGGCTTACAATACCCGCATCATCAAATTGGTTAAGTACGCGATATACAGTTGCAAGACCAATTTCTTCACCTAGATCCAAAAGAATTTTGTAAACATCTTCAGCACTGATGTGTTGGTTATCTGGAGATTGTAAAATCTCTAATATTTTAATACGCGGTAAAGTTACTTTTAAACCGGCTTTTTTAAGTTCCAAGTTATGATCAGTCATTAAATCTGTCTCAATTTTATTTGGTTATACTAGACATCTTGCAAAGATGTACACGACACATTAGCAACAAACAGGATAACGTGCCTAAGCGTTAAGTGCAAAGAACAATTGATTTATATTGCCACTAAAGCTTAAAACGCTAACTGTTTGATAATTATTTAAACAGCTAGCGATATATGCAGTAAATTAGTCAGCTAATTCACTTAAACACATCTCTTCATATACTTGAGCAGACCATGCTTTAACACGTTGTTCTGTAAGCTCTGGTTGACGGTCTTCGTCGATACCCAAACCTACAAAATGCTTATCATCAGCCATGCCTTTAGATGCTTCAAAGTCATAGCTTTCGCTCGGCCAATGACCAACAACAATAGCGCCACGTTCAGTAACGATATCGTTGATCATGCCCATCGCATCTAAAAAGTACTCAGCGTAATCTTCTTGGTCTCCACAACCAAAAATAGCAACAAGTTTACCTTCAAAGTCTACTTCTTCAAGTTCTGGAAAAAAGTCATCCCAGTCACATTGTGCTTCGCCGTAGTACCAAGTAGGGATACCGAATAAGATTAAATCAAATTCAGCAATCTCTTCTTTAGAGCTTTTTGCAATATCATGAACAGCCACTAGCTTTTTACCCAATTCTTTTTGGATCATTTTTGCTACGTGTTCTGTGTTACCTGTGTCACTTCCGAAAAAAATGCCTACACTTGCCATGGATTTAAAACCTTTTATGTATCAATAGCCAATCTTTCTTGTAAAATCGTTTCAATCAGCGCACTGCGGCTAATATTTTGTGCATCTGCCATATCACTCAATGCTTGATATAACTGCGATGAAACTTTAAATTCAACACGCTTTAAGCCACGTGCTTTATCTCTTTTTATTTGATTACGTTTATTTACCTTTAACTGCATATCCCGTGAAAGGGGATTGGTTTTAGGTCTGCCTGGGCGTTTTTCGTATTCAAATAAATCGAGTGTAGTTCTATCTGTTTCTGACTTCGCCATGCTTAACCTACACCTGCGCCTTGCCAAAATACTTGAATAAGACCTTTAGCAATAAAGCCTGAACAACCTAAAAAGAGCACACCCCAGACAATGTATTGTCCGAACTTAGGCACATTGCCACTTTTTAGTACGTCTTTAATTGCCATGCCGATGAATATGAAAATACCGGCTAAGCCAAAATACAACCCTAGGGTATCAAATTCGTTAATTAACTGACTGACCATCAACGTATAACCTTTAAATTAAACGGCGCGTACTATAGCATATAATTATTCATATATTTAGTGCGCAAAATCAAAAACACGCGATTAAAATTGCTTTAAACCGCAGTTAAAAAGTCGTTTATCGCTTTATTTACGGCAAGTGGCTTTTGAGCATGAAGCCAATGGCCTGCGCCATGAATTATTTTAGCCTTGGTATTTTTAAAGCGGGCTTTAATTGCAGTACGATGCTCGGGCAAAATATAGTCAGAATCATTACCTTTAATGAAAAGAGTATCGCATAAACAAGAATTGTTTTCATTAACATTGGATGTAATTGTAGAATATTTTTCGTCAAGCACATTTAAATTAAATCGCCATGCAAAATGACCTTCCTCATTTTTAGCGAGGCTTTTAAGTAGAAACTGTCGAACTCCCAGTTCTTCTATGTAAGGCTGCATTAGAGCATCAGCTTGTTTTCTATCGTCAATTGATTGTGCTGAAACAGCTTTTAATGCCTGTAATATTTTTGTGTGCCGAGCAGGGTAACTAACAGGTGCTATATCAAGTACAACAAGCTTATTTACAAGTTCAGGATGTGTAAGCGCTAATTCCATTGCCACTTTACCACCCATAGAGTGCCCAACTAAATGTGCTTTATCTATGTTCAAATGTGCTAATAACTCAACAATATCTTGTGCCATTGCCGGGTAGTTCATTTCATCACTATGAGGAGAAAGCCCGTGGTTACGTAAATCAACGTTAATAACAGTAAAGTGTTCACTTAATGGTTTTGCTATTACATTTAGGTTTTCTAATGATCCAAAAAGCCCATGTATCAAAATAACATTAGGACCTTGCCCTTGTTGCTTGTAATTTAACTGCATACTCGCCTCCTGAAAATTTCGCCATAGTTTGCCGAGCATTGCTCTAAAAAGCAAAAAATACAGCGACTATTTATTAAATTGGGCTTTTGTTTGTTAAATCAACAACAATGAGGTAAATATTAATATGTTTACGGGAGTGCTTGTTGTAACTCGCATTTCTGATTGGTTTGGGTATAATCACACGGGAGAAAAAAATGTGACCCGTAATGACAGGAAGAACATGAAACAAATCGACATAGACGACGAGTTATATCAATATATTGCAAGCAATACGCAAAGTATTGGTGAAAGTGCATCCACTATTTTACGTCGTTTATTAAATCTGAGCGGCGAAAAAATTCAAACCGCAAACGTAGAACTAACTCAAAATAATCAAACTGCGACTACGTCTACCGCCACATTAAAAAGCTCAGAGCCATCTGCTGCTGAGACTTCAAAAAAACAAACGCCTGTAGCTCATGCACTCGTGAAGCAAAAAAGCGATAATGTTTTTAATGTATTAAATAAAGAAGAGCTGGCAATGCAAAAAGGTGTTGTTGGACGCTTTTTGTTTATTTTAAGTGCATTTTACCGCACACATAAAACTGATTTTTCTGCGGTATTAGACATAAAAGGGCGTGACCGTGTTTACTTTGCTACTAGTAAAGAAGCTTTAGTAAATAGCGGTAGTAGTATGAATCCTAAAAACATAACCGATAGTGAATATTGGGTTATGACTAATTCTAATACAACGCGTAAAAAAATGATGCTTCATGAAGTTGCTCTTTGCCTTGGATATAGTGCAGAGCAAGCTGAAAAAATTCGCGATTACCTGTAAGGAAATATAATGGCTATTCACTCAGGCGCAGGCAAAACTGCTCCACAATCGGCACTGGTTAACGTACCTAAATTAGTATCTGCGTATTACTTAAATGAACCTGATCTTGAACAAAATCCAGAGCATTGTGTTGCCTTTGGTACCTCAGGGCACCGTGGTTGTTCTTACGATGTTAAATTTAACGAGTCACACATTTTAGCGATTACTCAGGCTATTTGTGATTACAGAAAACAAAATGACATATTTGGTCCGTTATTTTTAGGCAAAGACACACACGCATTGAGTGAAGCCGCATTTAACTCGGCTATTGAAGTATTAGTTGCTAACGAAGTGCAAGTGATAACGCAAGAAGATGGTGATTTTACGCCAACGCCAGTTATCAGCCATGCCATAGTGAGCCACAATAAGCTACACCCAAATGAATTAGCAGACGGGATTGTTGTTACGCCTTCGCATAACCCTCCTGAAGATGGTGGCTTTAAATACAACCCACCTAATGGCGGGCCAGCTGATACCGACGTCACTAAATGGATTGAAGACAGAGCTAATCAACTTTTACTAGAAGATTTAGTTGAAGTTGAGTTGTTCCCATTCGCTAAAGCATCGCGTTCTGGCTTTATCCGCTACGAAGATTTAATGACTCCTTATATTGATGACTTAGCAAATATCGTTAATTTAAAAGCAATTAGCGATGCAGGTATCAAAATTGGTATCGATCCACTAGGTGGTTCAGGCATCAACTTTTGGCCAGTCATTGCAAAAAAATATAATTTAGATTTAACCGTAGTTAATGATGTTGTTGATCCACGTTTTGCTTTTATGCCACTTGATAAAGACGGCAAAATTCGTATGGATTGTTCATCGCCTTATTCAATGGCAAATCTTATTGCACTAAAAGATGATTTTGATGTGTCTATTGGTAACGACCCTGACTACGATCGTCACGGGATTGTAACGCCAGATGGTTTAATGAATCCAAACCACTTTTTAGCAGTGGCAATCGATTACTTACTTAAACACCGTGATTGGAATGAAACCGTAGAAATTGGTAAAACATTGGTTTCTAGCTCTATGATCGACAAAGTAGCTGCTCGTAACAACCGTAAAGTTAAAGAAGTACCAGTAGGCTTTAAATGGTTTGTTGAAGGCTTAAGCAAAGGCAAGCTTGCCTTTGGTGGCGAAGAAAGCGCAGGTGCTGCATTCTTACGTTTTGATGGCTCTGTATGGTGTACAGATAAAGACGGCTTCATTATGGGTCTACTCGCTGCAGAAATACTTGCTGTGACAGGTAAAACGCCATCAGCGCTTTATAAAGAATTAGAACAAGAGTTTGGTTCTCCAATTTATAAACGCCTAGATGCACCAGCCACAAGCGGTCAAAAATCACGTTTAAAAGCATTGAGTGCTTCTGATGTTAAAGCAGATACACTTGCTGGCGAGCCTATTTTGCAAAAATTGACTCATGCACCAGGTAACGATGCCGCCATTGGTGGTTTAAAAGTGGTTACTGAAAATGGCTGGTTTGCAGCGCGTCCATCAGGTACTGAAGATATTTATAAAATATACCTTGAATCATTTAAAGGTGAAGAGCATTTAGCGTTACTTGAAAAAGAAGCTAAAAAGCTTGTAGATTCAGTTATAAGCTAACTTAATCTAATAATTTTAAAACGGCTGATTTATTCAGCCGTTTTCGTTTCTATACCTTGTGTATTTATAAAAATATATGCATAAGAGTCTACTCTCACATTATTTTTAAAGGGCTTATTATATGTCAGCCAATCCATCTTACTTAAATGAATTAAAACAAACAGGCGATTTTTTAACGCTTAGTCGTGACAACGAATGGCATTTAGATGCAGGTGAGTTTGTTTTAGATAATGGGACTCGTGTAAATATACACGATACCGGAGTCATTGAGTTTCAACCTGCTGTTATAACGTCAAAAGATGTAGTTTATTCAAGCGCTGTACACGGTAACGAAACTGCGCCAATTGAAATCTGTGATGCACTTATTAAACAAATTATAAAAGGCGAGCTGATACTTAAGCAGCGCGCTTTGTTTATTTACGGTAATCCACAATCAATTAATATTGGCCTGCGTTTTGTAGAAGAAAACTTAAATAGATTATTTAATGGTCACCATACAGTTGAAGGTGTACCAATGAATAATGAGCGAAACCGCGCTGCAAAGCTTGAGCGATACGTAAGCGATTTTTATACACGTGGCGAGCAAGGCAGTAGCCGATGTCATTACGACTTACACACTGCAATTAGAGGCTCTAAAAACGAAAAATTTGCTGTGTATCCATTTTTACATGGTAAGCCATGGAAAAAGTCGCAGTTACAATTTTTATTGAGTTGTGGTGTAAATACCGTACTTATGATGAAATCTCCTGCAACCACATTTAGCTATTATTCGTCATTTGTACACGGTGCTGATTCTTTTACGGTAGAGCTGGGTCAAGTTAAGCCATTTGGTCAAAACGATATGGCTCGCTTTGAAAAAACAAAGCAAACCTTAACTGCATTAATTAGTCAAAATGAAGTTAAATACCCTGAATTTAATGCAAACGATTTTGAATTGTTTGCTGTCCATCGCACAATAAATAGAACGCAGAACGATTTTAGCTTTCCTTTTTCTGACGATGCCGAGAACTTTACTGGCTTTGCGAAAGGTGAACTACTTGCAACCGACGGTGATACAGCGATTTACGCTGACGTTGAAGGAGAGGCTATTATTTTTCCAAATGCGAGCGTAGCATTAGGGCAAAGAGCACTCCTTACTGTTATTCCAATGGATATTGATAGCAATTTCGTATAATTAACTCATCAGACCACTAGTTACCTCAAGTTAACTATATGATTACTATTAATTAAAGTAAGCGTATCGTTAACTTGCCAGTTTTTTAATCAGTATTTGCTTTTGTTTCGTCCTAGATCTGTTGAATAACACTTTACGTTAACGTAAAGTGTTGGCAGCTTTAATTAAAGATAGTGCAGATGTTGCAAAGTTTAACCAGCAACAATCACCCACAATAATAATTTAAAGGGGCACTGTTTTACCGACAACAAAAGAAGGTAGGTTATGAGTAATCCAAATAACGTATCGCTGAATATTAACCACGAGCTTGAATTTATTGATGGTCAAGCACTTAATATTCCAACCCTTAGTATTTTAACTGAGGACGGCGACATTCATCCTAGTGCAACCGCACCTGACATTTCAAAACATACCGCTATTAAGTTATATGAAACAATGCGTTTTATACGTTTGTTAGATGAACGTATGCAAGGCGCGCAGCGCCAAGGCCGTGTTAGTTTTTATATGCAATGCCTAGGCGAAGAAGCCGCAGTTACAGCCTCTGCTGCTGCACTTGATCAAGACGATATGATCATGGCTCAATATCGTGAACAGGCAGCCCTGCATTATCGTGGCTTTACGCTTGATCAATTTATGAACCAAATGTTTTCAAATGAATTGGATTTAGGCAAAGGCCGTCAAATGCCAATTCATTATGGTTCTAAAGCGCTAAACTACATGACGATTTCATCGCCATTGGGTACGCAAATACCACAGGCAACGGGTTATGCATATGGCCAAAAAATAAAGCACATCGACGCTAAAACAGGCGAGCTTGCCAGCACAATTGATAATGTGACTATTTGTTACTTTGGTGAAGGTGCTGCATCTGAAGGTGACTTTCATGCCGGTTTAAATATGGCCGCTGTTCACAGAGCGCCGGTTATATTTTTTGCACGTAATAACGGTTATGCCATATCTACCCCTGCTGATGAGCAGTTTAAAGGCGACGGTATCGCGTCGCGTGGTGTGGGTTATGGCATTAAAACAATTCGTGTTGATGGCACAGATGCACTTGCTGTGTATGCGGCAACTAAAAAAGCACGCGAAATAACCTCAACACAAGGTGAGCCTGTACTTATTGAATCGATTGCTTATCGTTTAGGAGCGCATTCTACGTCGGACGATCCAAGTGGTTATCGTTCTAAAGATGAAGAAGCGAATCATCAAACGTGTCCTATTGATAAATTTAGAAAATGGCTGGTCAAGCAAGACTGGTTAAACGAAGAAGACGATTTAAAAGCAAAAGAGTCGATTCGTGAAGAAATTTTAGCAGCGCTTAAACGTGCTGAAGTTGTTGCAAAGCCCGCTTTAGAAGAATTGATATCTGACGTTTACGATACACCAATTCCATTATTGCAACGCCAGTACGAGCAACTAAAAGAACATATAAAACAGCATCCAGATGCTTACCCAGTAACCGCAGGGAGAATTAAGTAATGGCTAAAATGAACATGCTCCACGCAATTAACTCTGCTCTCGATATTACGATGAATGAGCATCCTCAAGCCTGTATTTTTGGTGAAGATGTTGGTTACTTCGGTGGTGTATTTAGAGCAACATCTGGCTTGCAAGAGAAGTACGGTAAACACCGTGTTTTTAATACGCCTTTAACCGAGCAAGGTATTTTAGGTTTTGCTAATGGTTTAGCGGCTTTTGGTGCGCCTGCATTAGCAGAAATTCAATTTGCTGATTATATTTTTCCAGCGTTTGATCAAATAGTAAATGAAGCCGCTAAGTTTCGTTATCGCAGTGGTAATGAATTTAATGTCGGTAACTTAACTATTCGTACGCCCTATGGCGGTGGTATTGCCGGTGGTTTGTACCATTCACAATCACCCGAAGCGTATTTTGCGCACACACCAGGTTTGAAAGTAGTTGTACCGCGTAACCCTTATCAAGCTAAAGGATTATTACGTGCATCAATTAAAGACGATAATCCTGTCATATTTTTTGAGCCTAAGCGCTTATATCGTGCATCAATTGGCGAAGTGCCAGAAGAAGATTATAGTATTGAATTAGGCACGGCTGAAGTAGTACAAGAGGGTAGTGATATTACGCTTTTAGCGTGGGGTGCTCAAATGGAGATTATTGAAGATGCAGCAAAGCAAGCAAGCGAGCAAGGTATAAGCTGTGAAGTAATTGACCTTCGTAGTATTTTACCTTGGGATGTTGAAACGATTGCTAAATCGGTTACTAAAACCGGCCGTTTAATCGTGAGTCATGAAGCGCCTATAACCAATGGCTTTGGTGCAGAGATAGCCGCGACAATACAACAAGAGTGTTTCTTGCATTTAGAGTCGCCAATTTTACGTGTATGTGGTCTAGATACCCCATACCCGCTGGCACTTGAAAAAGAATACGTACCGGATGCACTAAAAGTGTTGGCTGCAATTAAACACTCAATGGATTTTTAGGGGTTACCATGGCTAAAGATTTTATATTACCCGATATTGGTGAAGGCATTGTTGAATGCGAAGTAGTTGAATGGCTAGTACAAGAAGGCGATACCGTATCTGAGGATCAACCAATTTGCGATGTTATGACAGACAAAGCATTAGTACAAATTCCGGCAGTGCATGATGGCGTAATTTCAAAGTTATATTATCAAAAAGGAGAGATTGCTAAGGTACACGCTCCTTTATTTGCTATGGATGTAGCAGGTGAAAACACTAACAATGAAGTAGTACAAGAGCCAGTACAAGCTGAAAATAAAACTAATGATGCAGCTGATGTGGTTGAGGACTTTATATTACCGGATATTGGTGAAGGTATTGTTGAGTGTGAGATTGTTGATTGGTTAGTTGCTGAAGGCGACGAAATAGAAGAAGACCAAGCGGTTTGTGACGTAATGACCGACAAAGCATTAGTACAAATTCCGGCAAAATATACAGGCACTGTACAAAAGTTATATTATCAAAAAGGCGAAATAGCCAAAGTACATAGCCCGTTGTTTCAAATGACAATTGCAGGCAGTGCAGCAAAACCAAGTGTTGATATAAACCAAGCGGTCGTAAAGGCTCAAACTAATGCCGTCGCTGAAAAAGTTGCCCCTGTTAAAACGCAGCAAGCTGCTAAAATTATCAATCAAAAAGCGGTGGCATCGCCTGCGGTTCGTCGTAAAGCACGTGAACTAGATGTTGATTTAACCTGTGTACCAGGTAGTGGTAAAAATGGACGTATTTACAAGCAAGATATTGAAGAGTTTGTAAAAGGCGAAGTGCCAAATACTATTGATACTTCACCGCTTAATAGCGATGCTTCTCAAAGTGCAGTACAAAACCAAACGCAGAATCAAAGCAGTGGCGTAAGAGTAGAGCAAATTAAAGGCATTAAAGCGGCCATGGCCAAGCAAATGGTAGCGTCGGTTTCAACTATTCCGCACTTTACGTTTAGCGATGAAATAGACTTAACACAGCTTATAGCTTTGCGTAGTTCTTTAAAAGAGCAGTACAAAGCACAAGGCGTTAAGCTCACTATGATGCCATTTTTTGTAAAAGCATTGTCGCTAGCAATGAAAGAGTACCCTGTACTTAATTCAAAAGTGAACGATGAATGCTCAGAGCTTACCTATTATAACGATCATAATATCGGTATAGCGGTTGATTCTAAAATTGGCTTGTTAGTACCTAATATTAAATCGTGCCAGAGTAAGAGCATTGTTGATGTGGCAAATGATTTAACCCGGTTAACTCATTCAGCGCGAGAAGGCCGTGTTGCACCCGATGATTTAAAAGGTGGGACAATTAGCATCTCTAACATTGGTGCTATTGGCGGCACTATCGCGTCCCCTATAATTAATAAACCAGAAGTGGCTATTGTTGCGCTAGGTAAACTGCAGCATCTACCGCGTTTTGATGAAAGTGGGCAGGTTGTGAGTAAAGCTATTATGCAAGTGAGCTGGTCTGGCGATCATCGTGTTATTGATGGGGGCACTATTGCTCGTTTTAATAACCTATGGAAGTCTTACTTAGAAAACCCATCGGCAATGATGATGGCTATGAGTTAATAGCTAAATTGTTAATATGTAATAAAAACCAGCTTTTAGCTGGTTTTTTGTTTTAATATCAGCTGTTTTTAATTAAGATACAAATGTTACTAAAAAGTAATTGGATTAACCCCGTTAGGGAATATAAAAAATAACACTAAGGAAATTTTATGGAACACTATATGAACGCGTTGCGTAGCTACGCAGATTTTTCAGGCCGTAATCGTCGTAAAGCATTTTGGATGTTTATGCTAATTAATTTTATTTTTTCGCTTTTGACAGGTGTTATAGATGGTATTACAGACACAATGTTCGTAAGCTCTATTTATAGCTTAGCGCTATTTATTCCTGGCTTAAGTATTGGTGCTCGTCGTCTACATGACACAGGCCGTTCAGGCTGGTGGCAGCTACTTTGGTTAGTGCCAGTCATTGGTTGGATTGTTTTAATTGTTTTTCTTGCGCAAGATTCGCACGAAGGTGAAAACGATTTTGGTCCAAATCCAAAAGAATTAGCAGTAGAACCAACTACTGTATAAGTAAGAATAACTTAACATGTTAAAAGCTCAGCAATTGCTGAGCTTTTTTGTTTTTTTATTTCTCATTCTTTTAAATTTCAGCAAAAAAATACAACCCATAACCAACTATTAATGCGGGAATAGACGTATAAAGTGTAGCTATAACTGCAGCTTTGGGCGCCATTGCTATTGCTGGAAATAACGCATCACCATCGTTAGAAATTGCGTTTCCTGCTAAAGCACTAAAGGGAATAATGCCTTGAATATAAAGTGTTGTAACAATTATTTGCGGGCCACAGCCGGGTAAAAATCCAATAAGCACTGCAATTAATGGGGCTAAATAGGCGTAATGTACAAACCACGTTTTTAAATCAAGTCCTGCAATGTTAACCAAAATCTCAAATAGCATAAAAGAGGCTACAACCCATGCCGTTACAAAATGGGTATCTTGTAATACTTTTATTATTTTAGAAGGGGGGTTACATGCATCGTCTTCTGACGTTACTTCTTGATAGCTTTCACCTCTTGACGAAAGCGCCCAAATACTAACAATAAATAAAGCCATTACCGCACCAAATAGCGTAATTACAGTGCTTGTGCTTGAACCAAACTGTGAAAAATCAACATTAAACGCAATCAAAAAGGCAATTATAAGGCTTGGGATAATTGCTACCATCCAAACCGGTCTACTGATTTTAATAATGTTAGTTGAAAGTATTTTAATTTGGTGCTTTTGTTCTTGCGCTGTTGGGCGTAAAAAGTCTTTTTTGTGTATTGTATTAACCAGTAAACCACTGAATGTACCCACAACTAACCCTATCCCCATAATTAACAAGCCTTCAGTAGGGCGGGTAGCAAGTAATAAAAATGCTGCATCTCCCATTGTAGCTGTTAGCACCGCAACAATAGCACCAAAGCTTGCTTGGCCTTTTGTAAATTGAGTAACCACAATAATAGCCCCACCACAGCCAGGTAATGCACCTAAAACCGCTGCAAAGCTAATTTCTAAAATAGGGGACTTGGCACTTAAATAACTAAGCTCTAATTGAGGTAAGTGTTCTATAGCGTAGTAATAAATTAAAAGGGTAGCAGCAACAAACACACTCACTTGAAAAAATGCATCACTTAGTGCGGTCATTGTTATTTCGCGTAATTGCGGTATTGCAAGGCAAGTTAAAATAAATAAAGGCAGCAGTAAGCGTTTATTTTGGCTCAAAAATCGTTTTGAGGCAGGAGTAATAAAACCAATGTGAGGGAGTGAAATCATACAATGCGACCTAATAAATTAACTAGGTCACACTGTATATTTTAATTAAATGATAATCAATATCATTTGCATCTATTTAAATCGATTACTCTGTTTGAGTTTTTCGATAGCCAAATCTAAGTTAGTTTAAATTTGAATTAAAGGCTGTGATTAAATTGGGCTACTTACGCTGAAATTCAGAGTTTGTATTCCACGTTGGCCACTGTTCTGTTTCAGAAATATCAAAACCTACCTTATAAAATAATTGTAAGTCTTGAACAGCACCCGATAAATCCCATTCATCACGGTAACGGTCACATGGTTGATGGTAACAACCGCGAAGCACTAAGCTCATACGTTTACGGTAATTAGCTGTTTCTTCATCAGCAGCCACTGTGCCGCCACCTGCGTACATGGCCGGAATGCCCATGTTTGCAAATGCAAAGTGATCAGAGCGGTAATAGCCACCAGATGACGGTTTAGGATCGCCTGATATTGTTCTGCCTTGCTCTTTAGCCGCAGTTTCTAAAAACTCATCCATTTGTGATTTACCAATACCAACCACATTCATGTCTTTTACTTTGCCTAATAAATTTAAGCTATCCATGTTTATGTTAGCGACTGTTTTATTCGCTGCAATCACTGGATTTGCCGCATAGTATTTAGACCCTAATAAGCCTTGCTCTTCAGCAGTTACCGCTAAAAATGTCATTGAACGGCTAGGGTGCTTAGGTAATTTTGTAAAGGCTTCGGCCACTTCAATTAACCCAGCGGTACCCGTTGCATTGTCGTGAGCACCGTTATAAATTTGATCGCCTTTACGTGTTTTATCTGTACCTAAGTGATCCCAATGAGCCGAGTAAATAACATGCTCATCTGGTTTTTCACTACCAGGTAAAGTGGCGATAAAGTTATACGACACCGATTTTTTAATCGTGTTTTTAATACTAACAGAAGCAGTTAAATCGCCCATATCAACATGGTAAGCACCTTTAGCAGCATTCGTTTTAACGGTATCAAAATCTAAACCTGCTTTAGTAAAGAGCTCTTTTGCTACGTCAGTTGTAACCCAGCCTTCAACAGCTACGCGGTCCATGTTGTTGTTTTCTTTTTGAAAACCAAATTGCTCGCCGCTCCACGAGTTTTCAACTACTGACCACGGGTAAGATGCAGGTGCTGTTTCATGAATGATAATTGCACCTGCGGCACCACGGCGACTCGCTTCTTCGTATTTGTATGTCCAACGCCCATAATAGGTCATTGCGTCGCCAGTAAATAAAGCAGGGTCTTTTGTTGCAAAACCCGGATCGTTAACCAGCATTACAACCGTTTTGCCCTTAACGTCTAAGCCTTCGTAATCATTCCAATTGTATTCAGGCGCGTTAACGCCATAGCCTACAAATACAAGTTCAGAATTTTCTATGCCTTCTTGTGCGCTTATGCGGCTGCTACCCATAACCATGTCTTTTTTGTATTGGTAGTCTTTACCGCCAATACTAAGCACCATGTTCGAATCTGCTTCTAAAGAAACTAATGGCACTTCTTGTAAGTAACTGTCGCCATTACCTGGTTTTAAACCTAAAGCTTTAAACTGCGCAGTTAAATAATCAAGCGTTAGCTTTTCGCCAGGTGATGAAGGAGCGCGACCACCAAATTCGTCTGATGCGAGTACTTTTACATGTTTAGCCAGTTCATCAGCTTGGATACTGTTATAACCATTTGTTACATCAGTAGGGGTAATACTTGTTGCTGCACAACCTGCTAAAACAGCAGTAGCGAGGAGTGTGAGAGAGAAATAATGTTTCATGTCAGCTCTTTTTTTGTTTTAAGTTGTGATTAGTATATTAACTTCTATTAAGTAGAACCAGTTTTTGCGGTA
This sequence comes from Pseudoalteromonas sp. c7(2019), assembly GCF_011378625.1. Taxonomy (NCBI): domain Bacteria; kingdom Pseudomonadati; phylum Pseudomonadota; class Gammaproteobacteria; order Alteromonadales; family Pseudoalteromonadaceae; genus Pseudoalteromonas; species Pseudoalteromonas sp. c7(2019). Next base: position 120,049 of record NZ_WTKS01000006.1, read on the forward strand.
AACTTCTCGTAAATTATAGGCATAAATTGTTAAAGGTTTAAATGAAGCGTTTTACTCCCCCCGAGCAGTGGCAAATCAGTAGTCTAGAAACAGGTGCATTTGCGCATTTACGTGAGCTGTTTAAAGTTAACGAACTAACAGATTGGCCGGCGCCGCAGTGGTTTTCTCCATTTTTAACCGCTATTAATGCGAATAATATTCCTATTACTTTTGAAGATGATGCAAAGGTAGATTTTGGCGATCGGTATTACGAACAAGTTATTTTTGAAACGGGTGTTGTACCTACACGCAGTGAGAACTGGCATGACTTATTTGGTGGCTTTATTTGGTGTTTATTTCCTAAAACCAAAGCACTTATTAACCAGCGTCATGTGCAAGATATAGCTGACCATGGATTACAAAAGCGTACTAAGCATCGTAATGCACTAACGCTCTTTGATGAATGTGGTGTTGTATTAGCTATAAGTGAGAGTAAATGGCAGCAGTGGCTTTGCGATCATCAATGGAAAACAGCATTTGTTGAACACAAGCATGAGTGGGGTAAAACAATAAAACCTTTTATGTTTGGTCATGCAAATTACGAAATGCTTACTAAACCTTATATAGGCTTAACAGGTAAAGCGTTATTTGTTTGTGTACCGGATGAAATATTTTGTAAAGATTTAGTAACTCAATATCAGTACCTAGACCAAGCCCTTTATGAGATGATTAATACAGATAACTGCTTAGCCGATAACAAACAGCTTTCACCACTGCCTTTATTAGGTGTGCCTGGCTGGCATGACGAAAACAAAGACGACTCTTTTTACAACAATACAGATTATTTTAGAGCGAAACGAAGGATACGAACATGATAGAAGTTGCTGGGCTTAAAAAGAAATTTAAGCTAACTAAAGATCACAAAAAAAATAAAATAGACGACATCGACCCTCGTGAAGATAAAGATTACTTTCACTCAGTACGAGATGTGAGTTTTAGCTGCGCAAAGGGTGAAGTACTTGGGTTGCTAGGCCCAAATGGTGCGGGTAAAACAACTACACTTAGAATGATTTCAACCGCGTTAAAGCCCGATGAAGGTTCAATAACAATTGCCGGAAACGACATTGTAAAAAAACCGCTACTGGGGCGTAAGTCTATCGGTTTTTTATCGGGCTCTACCGGTTTGTATGGCCGCTTAACTGTAAAAGAAAACATAGAGTATTTTGCAAAGCTCCACGGTATGAGCAAAAGCGATATTGCATCGCGTTGTGATGAGCTATTTACATTGCTTGATATGCATAAGTTTGTAGATAAACGCGCAGAAAACCTATCAACAGGTATGAAGCAAAAAGCAAATATTGCGCGTGCTGTTGTTCATCGCCCAGCAGTTGTTGTGCTTGATGAGCCAACAACGGGTCTGGATATAATGACCACGCAAACCGTTATTCAATTTATTAAGGGTTTAAAGGCGCAAGGTACTCCTGTTATTTTTTCGACCCATCATTTAGATGAAGTTGCACTTTTATGTGACCGAGTCGCTGTAATTAACGAAGGTATTAGCTGCTTTGATGGAACAGTAGATGAATTTAAACAAGCAGGTAATAGTGATGAGCTTAATCAAGCGTTTATGAACATATTAACGGAGAAACATGATGTTTGAAGTATATAAAAAGGAATTAAAAGAGCTCCTTCGCGACAAAAAAACCCTTATGTTTGTTGTGTTGCTGCCAGTACTTATTTTCCCAATAATATTTGCTATTGTTGCTTTTATTGGCACCCAAGCTGCACTTGACGCCGATCAAAAAGTAAATACATACGTAATTATTAACGGCGAATATGCACAAGAATTTACTGACAAAGTGTTTTACCATAAAAGCTTTGAACTTTATAATGGCAGTAAAACCTTTAATACAATAGAAGATCTCAGAGCAGGTGTTACCGCAGGCGACATAGATATGGGGATTTACTTGCCAAGTAATGCCGTAAAAACTCTCGACAGTGGTGAGCAAAGCAAATGGCAAGTTGTATTTAACGATGCTAAATCAATAAACTATTTATTCGATCGGGTTAAAGAACTTGCTCAGGAATACAGTGACGTACTGCAAGCTGATAAGTTAAAAAGCTTTGGGATAGAAGAGTCTGCGCATAAAGCTATTCTTGACCCTATTGAAGTTGTTAAAGTAGATACAGCCGATAAACGTGAAAATTTAGGTGAAAAAATAGGCGCCTATTTACCTTATTTACTTATCCCATTGGTTTTAATGGGGGCTACTTACCCAGCGATAGATTTAGGTGCCGGCGAAAAAGAGCGCGGCACGTTAGAAACACTCCTACTTACACCCATTACACGTACAGAACTGGTGCTCGGTAAATTTATAACATTACTTACTACCTCTATTGCATCAACCACTATTACGATTGTGAGTATGGGGTGTTGGGTTGCAGTTGCATTAGCATTTGCTGACTTAGATTTCATTAAAACGGCCTTCGGTACGCTAGCGGTTAGTGATTTACTGATGATTTTTTTACTTTTACTTCCGCTGGCTGCCATATTCTCTTCTTTAGCGTTAGCTATCTCAATTTATGCGCGTACATTTAAAGAGGCACAAAATTATATGCAGCCTTTAAGTATGGTCGTATTTTTCCCTATCATTATTTCAATAATGCCAAATATGGAATTGACTGCTAAAACCGCGTTTATCCCGGTAACAAACGTTGCATTAGCCATTAAAGACATAATTAAAGGCACAGTTGATTATACCTTTGTAGGGCTAATATTTTTAGCAACCGTACTTATTGCAGGTGCGTTACTAGCATTTTGTGTTAAATGGTTTAACCGAGAAGATGTATTATTTAGATAATTATATAGATTTAGCATTCTGAAAAAATATAAAAGGTAGCATTGGCTACCTTTTATATTTTAAAGGAATGATTGGTTGAAACAACTATTTTATAATCTGTGTAAGTCGATATGGGTACTCTCATTCATTTATAATTCATATAGAGAGAGTGCTCTAAATAAAACTAATGATTTAGTCTTTTTATTATAAAAATTATAACGATAACCGATTAGTTAGATGGTCCAATTCTTTCGTTAATGCTCTATACTAATAACAATAAAAATTTATGGTGAAGGTAAATGTTGAAAAAGAATAATTTTTTGAATGTGACAAAAAATAATAGACTAATGCTCGTTGCAACAATAATATTTGTTCTTATAGCTTTACCATCTCTGTATTTGTTTGACCAAAAAGTAAGAAGTGATGTTTATAATTCAGCCCAAATCGAATTAAAACGTGAGCTTGAAACAAAAAGCCTTTCACTAAAAAACCATCTTAAAGATAGTGTTACCGCTATTCGCTTTTTAGACGCAACGCCACCGATTAAAGGCATTACTCGCGCCACTGAAAACAAGAAAATAGATCCCTTGTTAGGCACGCACATTGACGTTTGGGAAGAGCGCTTAGCGAGTATTTTTAGTGGTTTTATGCGCACAGACGACAGCATACTTCAGGCTCGCTATATTATTCTCGCAGATGGTGGGCAAGAAGTTGTCAGGGTTGATAGAAACCAACTCGGAGAAATTAATCGACTGCAAGGCCTGCAATTACAAAAGAAAGGCCAACGCGATTACATGATAAAAGCGAGTATGCTCGATAATAAAAGTGTTTATATTTCTCCTATTAACTACAACCGTGAAAATGGGCAGATACAAGAACCTTATATAAGTACTTTTCGTGTAGCTAAGCCTGTTTTTGATGAAAAAAATAAAATTTTTGCAATATTAGTCACTAACTACTTTGCTGATAAATTAATAAAAAGTTTAACGGTTGAATCTCCACAAGGAACACAAATTTACCTAATGAATAATGAAGGTGAATTTTTATATCATCCAAACTCTCAATTACGCTTCGGTTTTGAATTTAATAAAGCAAAAACATGGACTGAAGAATTTTCCACTGCAAGCACAATGGCAGAGCAAGGCACTTTACCGCTAAGTAATTACCCAATTGCTTACACGTTAAAAAAGCGTATTTCGCTTGATGGTGATATTGCGATGTTACCTTTAGAGCTTGGTGTAAGTGTTGATACTAAAACGTTGTTTGCAAAGGTGAACGAAAGGCGTCAAAACTTTATTGCAATGCTAGTGGTATTCTTTAGCGTATTTTTAGTTATTGCCTTTTTATACCAACGCTTTATAAACCGTAAGTTGTTAATTAATTCTCTAAAAGAGCAAAACAATAAAGTAATAGAAAATTCTTTGGATGCTATTTTTACAATTGAGCAAAACGGCGAAATTGTTCACTTTAATAATACAGCTAAAGAGGTTTTCGGTAATTCAATCTCAGGCACTAGCCCTGATTTTGTTTCTTTATTTAACTTAAATGAAGCCGATAATAACTGTATAGAAGAGACTATTTCAAACGGATCAAAAATGCCGTTTGAAGCTATCTACACAGATGGTTATGGCAACAAACAATACTTTTCAATTACACTCAGTAGTATTTTTGATGTCTACAATAACCGTTATCAGGTAGCGGCTATTTTAAGAAATATTAGCTCATTAAAAAATACTCAATCAGAGCTTGAAGGCTTAAACAGTACTTTAGAGCTAAAAGTCTCACAAAGGACTGTTGAGCTAGAGCGAGCAATTGATCAAGCATTAGCAGCGAGCCAAGCAAAAAGTGACTTTGTAGCAAATATATCTCACGAAATACGCACACCGATGAATGGCGTTTTGGGTATGCTTGAAATGCTCAAAGAAGATGGCTTAAGTGAACAACAATACCATTACTTAAAATTAGCTAATAGTAGTGCTAACTCTCTGATGAATTTGATTAACGATATTCTCGATTTTTCTAAAATAGAAGCGGGTAAGCTTGATATTGATAATCATACATTTGATGTTGTTACAGTATGTAGCGATATGATTAGCTCTTTAGCGTTACAGGGCCAGCGCAAAGGTCTTGAAGTATTCTTAGATACAAAAGATGTAGTAGACAGAATGGTTATTGGCGACAGCCATCGACTAAAACAAATTTTAATTAACTTAGTTAATAATGCATTTAAATTTACCCACCGAGGTGAAGTAAGTTTAACTGTCGGCTCCAAGTACATTACCGACTCAAAGTTATTAATGAGCTTTACAATAAAAGATACCGGAATTGGTATAGTGCCAGAGAACATAGACAAACTATTTGAAGTGTTTACACAAGAAGATTCAAGTACAACCCGTCATTTTGGTGGTACAGGCTTAGGCTTATCTATATGTAAAAAACTTGCTCAGTTAATGGGTGGTAATATTACGGTTATAAGTGAAAAGGGTGCTGGTAGTACCTTTACCGCAACAGTTGAGCTACATGTAGCACAAGAGAAAAAACTAAACACAGGTATTGAGCTTGCTACAAGTATTAACGTAGCGGCATTAATAGCGCGCGATAACGTTTATAAAAACGTGTGCGATTTATTGCTACTAACCTGTAAAGTAAATGCAGAAAACATTGTAAGACTCGACTACTTTAGTGAGCATAAAGAGTTTGAGGCTGACTTATTATTGATTGATGATGAGCATCCTCAAATTGATGCGTTAATTGATTACTGTAAACAGTTTAATAAAAAGTACGTCTTAATTTTACGCGACATGGTGACCGATAAACCGACTAAAATGATATTACCTGAGGGTAGCCACATTCTAAATAAACCGCTTACCCAAGATCAATTTAGCTATAAGTTAGCCAGCTTATTTGGTGCCAGTAATGATTGCATTATAGCGCCACCAAAAGGCTTAACAGAAGAACAAGTAGAGCCAGACCTATCTGCTTATCATATATTATTAGTAGACGATAATATGATTAATATTGAAGTAGCTAAGGCGATTTTAAAACGTACAAAAGTAAAAATCACCTGTGCATCAGACGGTGTAGAAGCATTAGAAGCATTGAGAGAAAACACAGAGCAAGCTTTTGATGTTATTTTAATGGATTGCCAAATGCCTAATTTAAACGGCTACGATACAACAAGTGAAATCAGAAATAGTAAGGCCGGGGTAGACTACACTTACATACCTATTATTGCTATGACAGCAAGCGCGATGGAAGGTGATAGAGAACGTTGTTTAACTGCAGGCATGAACGACTATATTACTAAACCAATCAAGCCACGAACGCTAAAAGATAAGTTAATCACCTGGCTAAGTTAATAGTTATTAATTGAGAATCAGCTGCTTATGCAGCTGATTTTTTTGGTTTAGCATCCGTTGATATATTTAACTTTGTTATGTCGGCGCTATCGAGTACGGTTTGTGTGTCTGACCAATGTAGTAATTCAATTTTTCCATCTTGCTGCTCTACCAGCGCCGTACAACTCTCAATCCAGTCTCCATCGTTACAATACATAATTCCGTCATCTACTTTTATTTTGGGATGATGAATGTGTCCACAAATAATACCGTCTACGTTTTGTTTTTTAGCTTCATGAATTGCGGCATCTTCGAAGGCTTTAATCGCTTCACGTGCTTTGTGTACGCGAGCTTTTATCCATGATGCAAGCGAGTAGTAATTACCACCAAATAGCTTTCGAATACGATTGGTCCAGCGGTTTAAAAATAATAAAAAGTCGTACCCTGCATCACCCGCGATACTAATAAGTTTGTTATAGCGTGTCGCGGAATCAAAGTCATCACCGTGTACGAGTAAAAAACGTTTATTAGCTTTAGTGGTGTGAATAAACTGCTGGTGGATTTCAATACCAAATAACGTTTGATTTATATAGTTTCTAAACGTTTCGTCATGATTACCGGGAATATAAATGACGCGTGTACCGCTAGCTGCTTTTTTTTGTATAGAGCTTAATACTTGATAATGCGAAGGGTGCCAATAAAACTGACGTTTCATTGACCATAAATCAATAATATCACCCACTAAATAAAGTGTGTCGGATTCTACCGAGTTTAAAAAATCGAGTAAGTAATCTGCTTTACAGTCTTTGTAACCTAAATGAACATCAGATATCCAAATAGTAGGGTAGTGTTGCTTCTTAGTGTTTGCGCCATTACTCATTTTCATTCCCTAAAGTATCGAGTGTAATAGTTAAATAACCTGAACTCTGGTTAAGAGATTTACTAAGGTATTGAATCATGGTGATATTTAAATTTACTTTCTCTAGCCAGAGATTTTCAGTGAAAACAAGGCGAATTTACGCGTCAATAGCGAGCCTATTGCAAGTAAATTCAACGCAGTTAGCGCTGAAAATAGCTGCTCGAGATAGATTTATTATCCAGAGTTCAGGTTAAATACTTTAGGGAATAAAAATGACAATTATACGACAGTAATACTAAAGCTAAATAACACACTTAAAATTTAGGTATAAAAAAACCGCTTTTAAAAAGCGGTTTTAAAATTACTTATAAGTATTTTTAGCTTAACCTTTAACGGCTGCTTTAATTGCATCAATTGCTGTATCGATATCAATCATTAGCTTTTCACCTGTACGGCGGTTTTTAAGCTCAACTTTGTTTTCGTCAAGGTTACGCTCACCAATTACTAGCGTAAATGGCACACCAATGAGTTCCATATCGTTAAACATAACACCAGGGCGCTCTTTACGGTCATCAAATAACACATCAAGACCAGCATCTTTTAAACCTTGGTAAAGGTTATTTGCAATATCAGGAATACGATGCGATTTGTGCATGTTCATTGGAACAATTGCTAAATCGAATGGCGCGATTGATTTTGGCCAAATGATCCCGTATTGATCGTTGTTCTGCTCAATAGCAGCAGCAACAATACGTGAAACACCAATACCGTAACAACCCATAGTCATGGTTTGGTTTTTACCACCTTCGTTTAATACACCCGCTTTCATCGCTTCTGAGTATTTAGTGCCAAGTTGGAAAATATGACCTACTTCAATACCACGTTTAATTTGTAAAACGCCTTGGCCACATGGGCTCATATCGCCTTCAACAATATTACGAATATCAGCAACTTCGTAATCAGTTACGTCACGATCCCAGTTAATACCGCTGTAATGCTCGTCGTCTTTATTTGCACCGGCAACAAAATCAGCAAGTATGTTAGCTGCTCTATCAACAATAATAGGCATTGATAAGCCGACAGGACCTAATGAGCCAGGTTTTGCGCCAATAGCAGCAACAATATCTGCCTCTGTTGCCATTTCAAGCGGAGAGTCTACTAATGGGTGCTTTTCAGCTTTTAGTTCATTTAATTCGTGATCGCCACGCAGTACTAAGGCTACTAAACCGCGTACTTCGTTTTCATCAGGCGTACCATAAACAATTAACGTTTTAACACCGCGATGTGGCTTAACACCGTAGTGTTTTTTAAGCTCGTTAATCGTTTTAGCGTCAGGCGTTGGAAACGCTTTAAGCTCTTTTGATGCTTCAGGGCGAGGCTCGCTTGGTGCCAGTGCTTCTGCTTTTTCAATATTAGCGGCGTAATCACTGCCATCACTAAACGCGATTGCATCTTCGCCCGACTCAGCAAGTACATGAAACTCGTGCGATACGCTACCACCAATAGAGCCTGTATCGGCTATAACAGGGCGGTAATCAAGGCCTAAACGCTCAAAAATATTACAATATGCTTTGTGCATCGCTTGATAAGTCGCATCTAAACACTCTTCACTTAAGTGAAAAGAGTAGGCATCTTTCATTGTAAATTCACGAGCACGCATTACACCAAAACGAGGACGACGTTCGTCGCGTACTTTAGTTTGTACTTGGTATAAAGTAACTGGTAATTGCTTGTAGCTGCTTATTTCTTTACGTACGAAATCAGTTATTACTTCTTCGTGTGTTGGGCCAAGTGCAAATGTACGGTTATGACGGTCTGTAAAGCGCATAAGCTCAGGACCAAATTCATTCCAACGGCCAGACTCTTCCCACAAATCAGCAGGTTGAATAACAGGCATTAGCATTTCAATTGCACCCGCTTTGTCCATCTCTTCACGTACAATGTTTTCTACTTTACGTAGCACGCGTAAACCAGAGGGTAACCAAGTGTATAAACCCGAAGCGACGCGACGGATCATACCGGCTCTAAGCATTAACTGATGCGATACGATTTCAGCATCTGATGGCGTTTCTTTAAGTGTTGCGAGTATATATTGGCTTGTACGCATGTTTTTTCCGAAATAGAGTAATTATATTCTTTTAATAGAGCTTAAGTTTACCAGCGGATGCTTTTACACTAAAGCGCTAACTGAGTTATTTAGTTTTTTTCTATACTTGTTACTACGTTATGTTCACCATTGACTTGCCAGCGAATATTATAATTATACAAAGTCATACCATAGCTCTGCTCGCCGTTTTTTTGTTTTTTATATGCAGGGCGGGGATCTTGTTTTAAAACATTGGCAATAAAATCATGTAAATCTGGGTATTGTGTTTGCGCATTAACAAACTCAATTGCTTGAGGGCTAAATTCAACCGTCATTTGTGTTTCAGGGCGCGTGTCAGCAAAGCCAGCACTTGCATCCGGCATAGAGTCTGAATACGGCAAATACGGTTTTATGTCAATAATCGGTGTGCCATCAAGTAAATCAATACCAGCGAGTAATAAGCTAAGTTGTCCGTTTTTATATTCAATACATTCAAGTTTTACGGCGCTCATTCCAATTGCGTTTGGTCTGAATGTAGCACGGGTCGCAAATACACCTTTTCGCTCATTGCCACCCAAACGAGGCGGGCGCACCATAGCAGAATAACCTTTATCAGCCGTTTCATGAAAACGAAATAACAACCATATATGAGTAAATTCATCTAAACCACGTACAAACTCTTCGCGATTAAAATCGGGGGCAAATATAAGCTTTGCTTTAGCTTGTGGCACTAAACGAGGTTGCCTAGGTATAGCAAACTTTTGTTTATAAGGAGATTGAATGTGGCCAATAGCCGAAATGGTATAATCGCTCATAGTACTCGGGTACAAATAAAATAGAGCGCTATTCTACCCGCATTTAGCGTTTATGACATTAATGTAAGCAAGTTTATTGCGTATACCAATTTTATTAAAAATATGATTATTCTACTGCATTAAATAGCGCACTTACTTTGTTAGGAATTATTCATAGTTGACAGCATTGATGCAGGAGGTAGAGCAATGCAGGGAGCAATTTGTGATAACAACTATATATTATAATTTTGCCTTGTTATTGCGCTATTTTCTTAGTGCTACAATAGAACAATTATTTAATGCACTTGGCATTATAGACCAAGCGGTTTAAAGTTTTTATTAGACTGATTGGTTTATATTAATATATTTAAAAAGAGCCTAAAACAAAAAAGGTAAGCCCTTGGGCTTACCTTTTATACATGTTAAATATTAATTAAAACATGTACTGAACTGATACAGATGCTACATCCATATCTGGATCAATATCGTCATCAAGTTTATAGCGTTCGTACTCTAAACGAAACTGTACATTTGTTGTAAGCGCGTATTCAATACCAGCGCCGTAAAATGCATCACCACCATCTGTAGACGCTGATACGCCACCTACTGGTAAATCTTGTGTGTAATCTGCATCCCATTCAAGCCAACCGCCTTTTGCATACACAGAAAAGCTTTCTGTTATAGGGTAGCCCAAACGTGCGGCAAGCGATACGCCATCAATTTCAGCTTTGCTGTCTATATCACTTACTTCATCAAAGTTTTGATAAGCAAGCTCTAAGCTTAAGTACTCGTTAAATTGTGCACCAACGTAACCCTTAAGCATTTGTGCATCGTCGTCAAAGTCAGTGTCGTTGTCACTGTCTTCAAATTCAAAAGAATATTGACCGTAACCGATACCAGTATAAATACGTGGAGAATCGAAATCAGAAATGTCAGCGTGTGCTGCAGAGTTAAAACCCAGTGTTGCTAGTGCAATAGCTGAAAGAGAAAGTGTTTTAATCATTGAATAGCTCCTTTACAAAAAATAATCAAATGCTTGATTTCATTAATCAAACTTCAATTATCTACTTGCAGCGAGCGTGCCAATATTAAAATGAATTAAAAACACGCCTTAATCAATCCTTTTGTATTGGTTTTTACGGTGTTTAGCGTGTTTTATAATCAAAGTGAACTTTTGTGTAATTGAGTACTCTAAAATAAGTTGTATCTTTTACAAAGTATAATGAGTTTTTTACATAGCCTGACTTTATTTAAACTAGTAATTACACTGTATGAAGCAAGTTTTCTGTTTCAATTGCTATTTCTTTCATTTTTATAGCGTAATTTTCTAATTTAATATCTTCTTCTGTTACAGCTTTAAACGAAGGCACTTCTATTGGGTAACCCGTTTCATCCATAGCAATAAAGCTGATAACACAATGATTTGTTTCAACCATATTTTGTGTTTTTGGATCGCCACAACGCACTTGAATAAATATTTGCATGCTACTTCTACCCGTATGGGCAATTTTAGCTTCTACTTCGACTATTTGACCCACTAAAATAGGGCGTCTAAATTTAACACCCGCAACCGAAACCGTTACGCAGTAGTGACCACTCCAACCCGCAGCACATGCATAGCCTGCTTGGTCAATCCATTTCATGACGGCCCCACCATGAACTTTACCACCAAAATTAACATCGGTAGGCTCTGCTAAAAAACGAAAAACAACTTTTGACGACGGCATAGATAACACTCTTATTATTAAAACTACTATTAGCATAACGTAAAAAAGGGGCCGAAGCCCCTGCAATTTAGGATATGTTTATAATTTATATGTAAAAAAAGTGATTATATGTGTATATAACGCATAATTTAGTTACATATTAGGGTAGTTTGGGCCACCAGCACCTTCTGGGGTTACCCAGGTAATGTTTTGGCTTGGGTCTTTAATATCGCAGGTTTTACAGTGCACACAGTTTTGGGCGTTAATAACAAACTCTTTATTGCCTGCTATTTCTTGTACTTCGTAAACGCCTGCTGGGCAATAACGTTGTGCGGGTTCATCAAATTTAACTAGGTTTACGTTAATAGGGATTGACGCATCTTTGAGTTTTAAATGACAAGGCTGTGATTCTTCGTGGTTAGTATTTGATAAAAACACACTTGAGAGTTTATCAAAGCTAAGCTGCCCATCTGGTTTTGGGTACGCTATTTTGTCAGCGGCGTTAGCATCAACAAGGGTTGAATGATCGGGCGTATTATCTTTAAACGTAAACGGTAAACCACCATTAAAAATGTTTTGATCAAGCGTGTTATACGCACCACCTATAAACTTACCGAGTTTGTGCATAGCAGGGCCAAAGTTACGAGATTGATATAGCTCTTTATATACCCACGATTGCTCAAACGCAGTTTGATAATGAGTTAAATCGGTATTTGCCAACTCATTTTGCAATGCTTCAAAAATAACGTCAGCGGCAATCATTCCTGATTTCATTGCAGTGTGGTTACCTTTAATTTTTGCAAAATTAAGTGTGCCTGCATCACACCCTATAATTAAGCCACCAGCAAAATGCATTTTTGGTAATGAATGTAAGCCGCCCTTAGCAATAGCACGCGCACCGTAAGCAATGCGTTCTGCGCCTTCAAGTACGCTTTTAAATACTGGATGGTGCTTCATTCGCTGAAATTCATCAAAAGGACTTAAATGCGGATTTGAGTAATTTAAATCAACAATTAAACCTACAACGACTTGGTTGTTTTCACTGTGATACATAAACGCACCACCATTAGTATCGCCGCTAAGTGGCCAACCTGTACCATGAACAACTTTGCCAAGCTCATGTTTACTTTCATCTATTTGCCAAATTTCTTTAAAGCCTAGACCGTAATGCTGCGGCGATGAATCTGCATCAAGTGCAAACTCATTAATTAACTGCTTACCTAAATGGCCTCGGCAACCCTCAGCAAAAATAGTGTATTTTGCTCTAAGTTCCATGCCTGGCATGTAACCGTCTTTTTCATTACCGTCTTTGTCGACTCCCATATCGCCAGTAATAATGCCTTTTACTGCTTTATCTTCAATTATTAAAGAGTGAGCACTAAATCCTGGGAATATCTCTACGCCTAAGTTTTCAGCTTGCTCTGCAAGCCATCGACATACATTACCCATAGACACAATGTAGTTACCATCATTATGGAATGTTTTAGGCGTAGCAAAGTGGGGGATAGATGTCGCTTTTTGCTCATTATTAAACCAATAAATTTCATCGTTAGTTACTTTGGTTGTAACAGGGGCGCCCAGTTCTTGCCAACTTGGTAGTAGCTCATCCAAAGCTTTGGTTTCAAATACAGCACCAGATAGTACATGTGCACCCACTTCAGAACCTTTTTCGACTACGCAAATCATGCACTCTTGTTGTTTTTCTTGTGCTAATTGCGCGAGTTTAATTGCACTTGAAAGCCCAGCAGGTCCTGCACCAACAATTACTACATCAAATTCCATGGTTTCACGTTCGACCATAATAACCTCTTTATCTATGACGGACTTATTCGAATGTTTACTACGCATTTAAATAAGGTGTACAGCCTATTTTTAACCTTGCAAATTAAACGTTACAGACTGTGAATAGTTAAAGGTTATTTTAGGTTGACGTTTACGTCAACAGGAAGTAGTCTAATTTCATAAAATAAATAAGTTGACGTGCACGTTACCTTGTAGGTTTAAATAATTATGGAGTTCCTATGAAAGTTCTCGTACCAATAAAAAGAGTGATTGATTACAACGTAAAAGCACGCGTTAAAAGTGATAACAGCGACGTGGATTTAACCAACGTAAAAATGGCAATGAACCCGTTTTGTGAAATTGCTATAGAAGAAGCAATCCGCCTTAAAGAAGCCGGTACAGCCAATGAAGTTGTTGCTGTTACTATTGGTCCTAAAGCATCGCAAGAGCAATTACGCACAGCACTAGCACTGGGTGCCGACAAAGCCATTCACATCGAAACCGATGAAAAGCTCGAGTCACTCCATATTGCAAAGCTACTCGCTAAAATTGTAGAGCAAGAATCTCCTGAACTTATAATTTTAGGTAAACAGTCAATCGATTCAGATAATAATCAAACAGGTCAAATGCTTGCTGCGCTTACTAATCGTGGGCAGGGTACATTTGCATCCAAGGTTGTTATTGAAAATGGCAAAGTAAACGTGACCCGCGAAGTTGATGGGGGCCTGCAAACGGTAGCACTTAATTTACCGGCGGTTGTTACAACTGATTTACGCTTAAACGAGCCTCGTTACGCATCACTGCCAAATATTATGAAAGCCAAACGTAAGCCGCTTGAAGTAATAGCAGCTGATTCGCTTGGTGTTGATTTAACACCGCGTATTCAATTAATAAGTGTAGAAGAGCCAGCTAAACGTACCGCAGGAATTATTGTTGAAGACGTTGCACAGCTTGTAGAAAAATTAAAAACAGAGGCAAAGGTGATTTAAATGAAAACACTCGTAATTGCAGAGCACGACAACGGTGCCTTAAAACCAGAAACCTCAAAAACTATTAACGCCGCAGTAAAAATGGGTTTTCCTGTTGATGTACTTATTGCAGGTAACAACCTAAGCGCAATGAGCTCACAAGTGGCCAGCATTGATGGCGTAGCTAATGTTTTAGTTGCCGATAATAGCGTTTATGAACATCAGTTAGCTGAGAGCATGAGCGATTTAGTTTTATCTCTTAGCGACACCTACAGCCACATTGTTGCAAGTGCTACTACAACAGGCAAAAATTTTATGCCACGTGTTGCTGCGTTATTAGATGTTGCGCAAATTTCTGAAATTATCGCAGTAGTGGACGCCGATACATTTAAACGTCCAATTTATGCAGGTAATGCAATCGCAACGGTTAAATCACTCGACAGTAAAAAAGTAATTACCGTACGTGCCAGTAGCTTTGATTTACAAGGCGAGCAATCAGCAGCGGCTATAACAAGCATTTATACAGTGTCTGATTCGCAATTAAGTAGCTTTGTAAGTGTTGAACAAACAGAGTCTGAACGTCCTGAACTTACGGCTGCCACTGTGGTTATATCGGGTGGTCGCGGTATGCAAAACGGTGAAAACTTTGCACTACTTAATGGTATTGCCGATAAATTGGGAGCAGCCATTGGTGCGTCGCGCGCAGCGGTTGATGCAGGCTTTGTACCTAACGACATGCAAGTAGGGCAAACAGGTAAAATTGTAGCGCCTAATTTATACATTGCAGTAGGTATTAGCGGTGCTATTCAGCATTTAGCGGGTATGAAAGACTCAAAAGTAATCGTCGCGATTAATAAAGACCCCGATGCACCTATTTTTCAAGTCGCAGATTACGGTTTAGTGGCTGACTTATTTGAAGTACTGCCACAGTTAGAGAGTGCTTTATAGCGCTTAATTAAGCAAAATTTATTCTGGTTGAAAGCCGTGGTGCTCTTTGAGTGCTGCGGCTTTTTTATTCGGTAAATTAAAGACACAAAAAAACCAGCCAATTGGCTGGTTTTTAGTATTTATAAACGGCTAACTTAGTATTAGTAAGTTGCGCTGCCTTTAGTACGAGGGAAGGCAATAACGTCACGTACGTTGCCCATACCTGTTACATAAGCAACTAAGCGTTCAAAGCCTAAACCAAAGCCTGAGTGCGGCACGCTACCGTATTTACGTAAATCGCGGTACCAGCTGTAATCTTCTTTGTTTAAGCCCATTTCTTCTAAGCGTGCATCAAGTACATCAAGGCGTTCTTCACGTTGTGAACCACCAATGATCTCACCAATACCTGGTGCTACAATGTCCATTGCGGCAACGGTTTTACCGTCTTCGTTTTGGCGCATGTAGAATGCTTTAATGTCACGTGGGTAGTTTTTAATAACTACCGGTGCTTTAAAGTGCTCTTCAGCTAAGTAACGCTCGTGCTCAGACTGTAAATCTACACCCCATTCAACAGCGTACTCAAACTTTTTACCACAGTTTTTAAGGATCTCTACTGCTTCAGTGTAATTTACCTGTGCGAAGTCTTTTTCTACAAATTCTTCTAAACGCGTAATTGCGGTTTTTTCTACACGTTGTGCAAAAAATTCCATGTCATCACGGCGCTCTTCAAGTACGGCTTTAAACACATACTTAAGCATATTTTCAGCAAGTTTTGCGATGTCTTCTAAATCAGCAAACGCAACTTCAGGCTCTACCATCCAAAATTCTGCAAGGTGGCGTGATGTATTTGAATTTTCTGCACGGAATGTTGGGCCAAACGTGTAAATTTTTGACATTGCAGACGCGTAAGTTTCGCCATTTAACTGGCCAGATACAGTAAGGAATGCTTCTTTACCGAAGAAATCTTCGCTGTAATCAACTTCGCCTTTGTCTGTAAGCGGTAAGTTTTGCATATCAAGCGTAGACACACGGAACATTTCGCCAGCGCCTTCACAGTCACTTGCCGTAATAATTGGCGTGCTGATCCAGTAAAAGCCTTGCTCGTGGTAAAAACGGTGAATAGCTTGTGCTAAACAGTTACGTACACGAGTTACCGCGCCAATCATATTTGTACGAGGGCGAAGGTGAGCGTGCTCACGTAAGTACTCAATGCTGTGACGTTTTGCCGACATTGGGTATGAATCTGGGTTCTCTACCCAACCTAATACAGTCACTGTATTAGCTTGAATTTCGTAAGATTGACCTTGACCAGCAGATTGTACTAAAACACCAGTAACCGACACAGAACAACCGGCTGTTAAGCTAGTAACTTCATCATAATTATTCAGTGAATTAGGAACTACCGCTTGAATAGGATCAAAACACGAACCGTCATGAACGGCTAAAAATGAAATTCCTGCTTTTGAATCGCGGCGAGTACGGATCCAGCCCTTAATTGTTACTTGGCTGTCTACCGCAACATTGCCTTTTAATAGCTCTGAAATCGCTAAATGGCTCATCTTCACTCCAATGATATAAGTTGCCTAACTATTTTATTTTAACTGTGCGCAGCACTCGGGCATAAATTGCACATAAACGGCGCTGCACTTGAACCCTGTATCTTACCTAGTAAAGTTGAATAAAAAAACTATTGTGGGCAACTCTTTAAAAGTTTTTATGCATGCGGTTTATTTTTAAACAGTTTTTAGAGTTTAATTACTACTATTATGATTTGTTGCTCTTAAATTTAATGATTTTGTGGCATTATTAACAAACAAATCAAATTAATATTTATTCACACTTAAAAAATCGATGCTATGAAACAAGTTTTTATTTTACGAGGACTACCAGGAAGCGGTAAGTCTTACTACGCGCAAAGCCTTGCTGACGAATTAGGTGGAGTTGACGAAAGCCAATACCTAATCTGCTCAACTGATGATTACTTTATTAATGAGCAGGGCGAATATCATTTCGATAAATTTAAATTGTCGCAATTTCATAATTTAAATTTAGCGCGCTTTATAAATGCACTTGCTCAAGGTATGCCATTGGTAATTGTAGATAACACCAATATTAAAAAGTGGGAATTTATAGCTTACACTCAAGCTGCTGTTGCTTTAGGTTATCAAGTAAAAGAAGTGATAGTGGGTGAAGTGAAAGACAAATCAATGCAGCACTTATATGCTAAACGTAACTCGCATAATGTCCCGCTTAAAACAATAAGCAAAATGGCCTACATGTTTGAGTGGTAGTGCTAAATTTTAGGCAGCACGTCTAAATTATTTTGAGTTATAGCATCTAAATGAGCAGTGATTTTTTCATTGCTCCAATCTCACCAAGCTATATCTAGCAGCGTATTTATTGTTCTATAGTCAAATATAAAAAACCTACTTGAGGAAAACCTTCCATTGGTGAAGGATTATTGGGGTTTGGTCCGTTCATGGGGTTCCCTCTAATTAATTATGGACGTGTTACTTTTCAGCATACTTTTGTTTAATTGCTAAAATCTCTTCTTGAACTGCAAAAAAAGCATCCACTACTGCGGGGTCAAAGTGCTTCCCACTACCTTCTTTAATAATGGCAAATGTTTTTTCTTGTGAGAATGATTTTTTATAAGGACGTTTTGACGAGAGAGCATCAAATACATCAGCAATAGCAACTACGCGTGCTGCAATTGGAATTTCATTACCTTTTAAGCCATCAGGATAACCAGAGCCGTCCCATTTTTCATGATGTGAGCGGGCAATAATTTCACCGAGTTTAATAACCTCAGAATCAGAACCTGAAAGTATGCTAGCGCCTACAACGGTGTGCTGTTTCATTATTTCCCATTCTGCAGCATCTAATTGTCCTGCTTTAAGCAAAATATGGTCAGGTGTAGAAATCTTTCCGAGATCGTGCATCGACGCTGAAAATAAAATATTTTCAACTGTTCCCTCATCTAATCCTACACTGCGTGCAACGGCCTCAGAATACAAACTCATGCGTTGAATGTGCGCACCCGTTTCTTCATCTTTGTATTCAGCAGCTTTGGTTAACCTATTAATTGTTTCTAGTGATGCGGCTTTAATGCTTAGCATTGCTTGCTTTAATGATTCAGTTCTTTGAGCAACTTCAGCTTCTAATTGTTTCTGATAATTTGTTCTTAAATCGTTATAGTCTTTAATCTTAAGAAGGGACTTAACGCGCGATAATAGCTCGTTTTTATCTACAGGCTTTGTAATAAAATCATCGCAACCAGCATCAATCCCTTTAACTCGCTCTTTTGTCTCTCTTAAAGCAGTAATAAGGACGATAGGTAATAGTTTTAATAAAGCGTCTTCTCTAACTCGGCGTGTTACTTCAAAACCGTTCATACCGGGCATCATTATATCAAGTAAAATAAGGTCTACAGGTTGTTGTGCTAAGATATCTAATGCTTGTTGCCCGCCAGTCGCTGTTACTGTTTTATATCCCTTGGGTTCAAGATAAGCTTGCATGAGTTCAATATTTTGAAGGTTGTCATCTACAACCAAAATTAAAGGGCTATCTTTCATTAACTGTTCCTGTGTATCAAGGTTTAAATAATTGTAGTCATTACTTTATATATAAACTTATTTGTTGAGCAAACGTGCGTGTATCTATAGGCTTAGAAATATACGCACTGTTAGGTATACACAGTAATTGGTCTATATCTGCGGGTAAAACAGAAGCGGTGACAAAAACAATAGGAATATCTGCCGTTTCTTTTTCATCACGCAAAATTTTAGCAATTTCTGTCCCAGACATATCTGGGAGTTGAACATCTAATATAATTACTTCCGGGATTTCACGTCTTATTGTTAAAAGTGCATCCTTTGCATTCATAGCAGTAAACACTTTAAAATTTGCCATGAGTAAGAGATCTTTCTCTAACAATAAATTATTGGCATTATCGTCAACTACAACTATTTTGGTTTTCATTATTCTTTACCATCTGCTTTTGTTTAATAGGCAAAGTGATACGAACCGATGTGCCCTTGTTGACACCTTCAGATTCAATAACAAATTCGCCCCCATGCAACTTAACTAGACTTTTTGCAATAGGCAGTCCTAGCCCTGTACCTTCTGTTAATCTAGAGTAGGGAGTTTCAATGCGAAAAAAACCTTCAAATATTTTTTCCATATTTTCAGCAGCTATACCTATACCCGTATCCCAAATTGTTATCTCTATTTCAGTATCTGTATGTCGTGTTTTGACACCAATTTGACCCTCATCGGGTGTAAACTTCACTGCATTTGAAAGCAAATTATAAAGTATCTGTTTAACCTTAAGGGAGTCTGCTTCAATTGGTGGCAAGTCATCAGCAATTTCAAGGCACATATCCAGTTGCTTCTGATTAGCTGTATCTGCTGTAAGGCCTGTAATTTCGTATAATACTTGGCGTATCGGTAGGTGAGAAATAGTAAGGGTCATTTTACCGGCTTCAATTTTAGCCATGTCCAATATTTCATTAATAAGTAACAATAAATGTTTGCCGCTCACCAATACATTTTTGACATATTGTTTTTGTTTGTCGTTTAAAGTGCCGAATGTTTCATCGTAAAGCACTTCAGAAAATCCATTAATAGAATTAAGTGGGGTTCTAAGTTCATGCGACATATTAGCTAAAAACTCAGACTTTACTCGTGCTGCACTTTCTAAATCGTTTGTTAATACCTCAAGTGCTTTATTTGCTTTTACTAACCCTTCTTGAATCGCATTACGTTCGGTTATATCTTCGATAGACAATAAAATTATGCGATCTTTTGACTGAGTGCGTTTAATTTGCCTTGCGTTGAGCAGCATTGTACGCCAACCAATTGTTTTAAAATTGTGCTCAACTTTATAATCATCAAAACTCGTTTTTTGAGGCAATATCGTTTCTAGTAATTCACGCAGCTTGGGAATGTTCCATTGATTATTACCAAGGTTGTATATTAACTTTCCAACGGTGTCTTTGTGATTAGCGCGAAAAAACTCATAAAATGAGCGACTCGCTGTTACTACTCTTAAGTGCTGGTCTAAAACAATTAGTGGCTCACGAACTGTATTTACAATACTTTCAGAGTATTCTAATAGTTCTTTCTTGGTACTTATTTTATTCACTATCTAGATCCTTTGTACCATTAAGGGCTGAACAACTTTATAAACGTTTAAAGGATAATTAAGGTTCAGGAATGCTGTGATTATAGCTTTATTTTTATAATACGTTCGCCAAAAGCAATGCTTAATAATGTA
Organism: Pseudoalteromonas sp. c7(2019); assembly: GCF_011378625.1. Taxonomy (NCBI): domain Bacteria; kingdom Pseudomonadati; phylum Pseudomonadota; class Gammaproteobacteria; order Alteromonadales; family Pseudoalteromonadaceae; genus Pseudoalteromonas; species Pseudoalteromonas sp. c7(2019). The sequence continues at coordinate 140,606 of NZ_WTKS01000006.1, forward strand.
TTTTGATGTGTGTGTGTGGTTTCAACTAATATAAAAGGCGTAACCTGATAAGTGATATCTGAGAGGAACTATTTGAACATTAATCTTTGTTCAGTAAACAGCAACAGCTGATTAATAGCAAGAGGTTCATAAATTAACCTGCATATTATTGTTATTTATTGACTATGGTGAGTTTTTTAAAGGTAAAAGGTATTAGTTTTAAGCGCAATAGGGCTTTACGGGGAGGGTATTTAAACTGAATTTTGGGTCTAAATAGCAAGTATTGATGTAGCTATTAATGTTTAAATTAATACCTACATCAATATTTTAATCAGTCTGTAGATTTATAAACCGCTAGTGGGTGAGATGTACTTAGTGATACATGTACTTCATCGCCAGGGTTTACCACAACTTCATGGCTTACTCGACTAGTTACAACAGTAGAGCACGCAAGTTTTACAGCGCACAAGCGGCTGCCACCTTCAAAACGTACCCAAATAACTTCGCCGTTACTGCCAACACTGCTTTGAACGAGTAATACATCGTCTGGTCGAAGTAGTACATCAACGTCGCCACTTTCACAGTCAACGCCATGAGCCGGCGCATTACCAATTGAAGTAGTGGCTTGTCCTTGGCTAAATTGGCCGCTAATAAAGCTCGCCTCACCTAAAAAACGTGCCACAAAGCGATTGTTTGGGGTACTAAAGCAGCGCTCTGGCGTATCAATTTGTTGAATTTCACCGCCTTTTAAAACGCCAACACGATCGCCAACAGAAAGTGCCTCTTCTTGGTCATGTGTTACCCAAATAGCAGGTACGCCAGCGGCTTTAAGTGCGTTTCTAATATCCCAGCGAAGCATGTCTTTAAGGGCAGCATCTAAGTTAGAAAGCGGCTCATCAAGTAATACAAAGTCAGGCTGGTGGGCAAGGGTGCGTGCAAGTGCGACGCGCTGCTTTTGGCCGCCAGAAAGCGTTGCTGGTTTCTTATCTCTATAATCGCTCAGTCCAAGTAAGTTTATCCAATACTCAGCAGGGGCTGTATCTTTTAATCTAAAGCAAATGTTTTGCTGTACGGTTAAGTGCGGAAATAACGCAAAATCTTGAAACACCATACCTACACTGCGTTTTTCAGGAGGTATTGTTAATTTGGGAGTAGCGCGCCATTTACCCGTGTTTATTTCGCCTTCGCTAATAGGTATAAGGCCAGCAAGGGCTTGTAAAATTGTACTTTTACCACAACCTGTAGGCCCTACAAGCATAAGGATTTCGTTTTCACCCAGCGAAAAGTTTAAATCGCTTACTACGCGGTTACTGCCATAATCTATAGACAACTGACTTACAGATAGCATTATTTTTTAAATCCTTAATGTTCAAACTGGTTGCGTTTTTCGCCAGACATCATAATAGCTAACCCGCAGGCAGATATCACTACTAACAATAATCCAGGAATAGCAGCGCGACCAAAGTAGCCCGCTTCGTATACACGCCATAAATAGGTAGAGAGTGTTTCAAACCCTGTTGGGCCAAGGAGTAGCGTGGCTTCTAGTTCGCGCATTGACTCTAAAAACACCAATGCTGCACCGGCAATAATACCGCGCATAGTTAAAGGCAGTGTTATACGAGTAAATACTTCACGTGGGCTTGCCCCTAATACGCGCGCAGATTTTACTAAGCTTGGATCTAAGTGTTCAGTGCTTGTTCTAACAGAGCCTACAGCAAGTGGTAAAAATCGCAGCATATAAGCAATAATAAGCAATCCCAGTGTTTGATATAAAAACGGTAACTGCAAACCACCGTAAACAAGCGCTGTGCCCATTACTATGCCCGGAATACCAAAACCAAAGTAAGTAACACGTTCCATTATACGACCCGCTTTTCCACTCAGTGCGGCATGTGCAACGGGGATCGCAACGATAACAGCTACAATTGCCGCAATACCCGATGCATACGTAGAGTTCCACGCAATATTAAAATCAAATGAGCTAAAACCATCACGAGCTAACCAAAGCGAAAATATAGCCAAAGGCAAGCCAATAGCGAGCAGTAAAACAGGTGCAAACGTAATAAATATTGCACTTAACTGTAGTTTGCTTGGGAATAAAATTAACGGGCGACCTTGGCGCTCAGGGGCTGTTTTTATTTGTGATTCAACTAAAAGTAAAAAGCCAACAATAACCATCAGTTGAAGCGAAAGCATGGCTGCGCGCCCTAACGCAAAAGCGTTGTATTCAACGTAAATTACGCGGGTAAACGTATCTAAGCGCATCATTGCGGGTGTGCCAAAGTCTGATAATGTATAAAGGGCGACTAACAAAGAGCCTGCTGCAATACCGTTAACTACGCGCGGTAATATAACTTTAAATATACTTTGCGTCATCGACATTCCAAGCGTTCGTGCAGCGTTAACCATGCTTGCATCAAGGCTCAGTAAAGATGAGCGAGTTGTCATCATTACAAATGGGAAGGTATAAAGCGTCATTACAATGGCGGCACCGGTTAGGCCATACATTGATGGGGTTTCTATTCCTGTTAAGGTGTTTATTTCGCCACCGGGGCCAAACGCTGCATAAAGGGTAAATGCGCCAATATAACTGGGAATTGCCAGTGGGGCTGCAAATACAACCAGCCAGAGTTTTTTAAATGGCAAATGCACATACGCGCTAATAAACGCCAGTGGCACACCAATTAAAATAGATCCGAGTACCGTTAAACCCATTAACGATAACGTGTTGCCTAAAATTTGCAGATTGTGGGTGTCAAACACTGAGCTTGCATCGCTTGCAAGCACTATTAATACATAAACAGGGGTAAGCGCAACAAGCGCTGCAAGCAGCGCCATTGGGTAAGAGGCCGGTATTTTCATTACAATACGCCGCTGCTTCGCATCAAATCTATAGTAGGGCGTAAATCAGCAAGCTGTGTTAAATCTACTTTAGGTGGAGAAATATCAGCAAGTGACGGTAAACCTTTAGGTTGAATAATACCATTTACTAATGGAATTTCGTACGCTTCACTGGCTAAGTAACCTTGTACTTCTTTACTCAGTAAGTAACGCATAAAGTTTGTTGCAAGCGGATCATCGTTAAGTGCTAATACACCCGATGCATTAACTAAACAGCCAGCATCATTTTGTGTAAATGCTAAATCAAGCTTAGCATTAGGCTTGCCTGATTTTAAACGCAATGTGTAATAGTGATTAGCAAAACCAATATCAACTTCACCGCGCTCAACGCCCATAACAACACCTAATTCTCCAGCGTATGTTTTAGCGCGTTTTTTAATCTTTTTAAGCCACTTAGCGGTTTTGTCATCGCCTTCTAAGATTCGCATTGCGGTTACAAACGATTGAAAAGAAGCGTAGGCGGGTGCCCAACCAATACTTAAATCGCTGTCGGCAATTTCCATAATGCTTGTTGGAATTTGATCTTTAGTTAAACGCGACGTGTTATATGGCAATGTACGAATGCGGCCAGTTACAGGTGCCCACTCTTTATATCTAAATTGTGGTTGTAACTGAGCAGATAAATCACCTGGGATAGGTTGTGCAAGACCTGCATCGGTTACCAAACCTATAGCGCCTGAATCAACCGCCCAAAATAAATCAGCGCGGCGAACACCGGCTTTAGCTTCTGCAACAATGGTATTTGCTAAAGCAGCAGTAGGACCTCGGCGTATACCGAGTTTAAAGTCTGGATTTTTTTTCTGGATTGCTTGTAATACGTTTTCATACAAACCACCTTCGCCTCGGCCTAAATAAAGGGTTAACTCACCTTTAAGCTTTGGTAAATCATCAACAGAAACTGGGTTTGCTATATCAGCGGCTAGCGCACGAGAAAGAGGTAGTGGCAATGAGCCAACCACCCCTAACGCAGCTAGGCCTTGAATAAAGGTCCTACGCTTCACTTAAAATACATCCTTACGGGCTTTTTCGGCTTTTTCTATTAAAACCTTAGCGCGGTCTAATTTTGTTTGCATATCACTGATCACATCGCGTACTTCATCTACGCTTTTGCTGTTTTTAATTGCTAGTGGCAGTGTTACGTTAAAGTCTTTTTCCAGCACTTCAACTAGGTTAGCGTCTTGCTCAATAAGTGTACCTTCAACGCCTTCAAACAGGTGTAGATAAGTATCGTGAACAATTTCAGTTGCTTCGTCTTGTAAACGCTCAGCAAATTTAGCTACTACACGGTCTAATTTGTGCTTAATTTCATCAATTGTGGCACTTTGTGTCATTTCTTTTGTAGCGGTTGCTTTTACAGTGTCTAACAAGCCTTTTTGCTGGAATTTTGCAGCAAGCTTAACAGCCCCAAGGCCTTGCCACAAGGCTATGTTCATCGCTTTTTGTTGTTTACGAACTTCCTCAGCAGGCTTCTTATTATCAATGGCCATTTTTACGCCATAAAGACCCTGCCAAATAGAAGCGTATACCGGTACAAAGTTAGTTTCTATTGCGCTGTGAAACTTAACTGATTCCCAGTATTCAATTAAATCATCAGTTTTTACGGCTTTTGCGCCTTTAGTGTCGTAGTCGCTTACCATGGTATCAACTTTGCCTACCATCCATTCTACTTCTTCTGCGTAACTTTTAAGGTTAGCTTGAAGATGATTAACATGCTCGCCAATAGGGCCGTTAGCTAATACTGGTTGAGCCATAAACGCCGAGGCTAGTAAAAGGCTTGCACCTAAAGTTTTGGCTGGTTTAAATAGTAATTTCATAGCAAAGAAGTCCAAAAAGGTAATTGTAAATGATAGACATTATCATATAGCTAATAGTTAACGAGATCAATAACCACAAACTCGCTTAATAGATAAAAACACTAAATGTAGCGGTAGGTTACAGTAAATAGCGCTATAACCTGTATTAGGATTAGTTATTGAGACCGACTATTAAGCGTAATGCTTGCCTTTAATGGCATTATAAATGGCATCACACAGTGTTTTTATACTTGTGTCGTCACTTATATACGGTGGCATAAGGTAAATTAGTTTACCGAATGGGCGTATCCATACGCCTTGCTTTACAAAATAAGCCTGAATTTTAGCAACATCAACATTGCCCGCAGCCTCGTTTAGTTCAACAACGCCTATTGCACCTAAGGTACGCACATTGGCAACCGCATCTAATTCACTGCATTTATTAAGTTGTTGTAGTTGGGTGTTTATTTGGCTTATTCGTTGTTGCCAGTTTTGCTCTAGTAATAAATCAATACTTGCGCAGGCCGCAGCACAGGCAAGCGGGTTACCCATAAAAGTGGGGCCGTGCATTAAAACACCTGCTTCACCTTCGCTTATGCCAATGGCTATTTTATCACTTGTTATAGTGGCCGATAGCGTCATTGAGCCGCCAGTTAATGCTTTACCAATACACATTATATCGGGCTCTATATTGGCGTGCTCTACAGCAAATAATTTACCTGTACGGCCAAAGCCTGTGGCAATTTCGTCGCAAATTAGTAGTACATTATATTGCGTACATAACTTACGCACGCAAGCTAAATAATCGGGGTGATAAAAGTTCATCCCACCCGCGTTTTGTACAATAGGCTCAATTATAAAGGCGGCTACTTGGCTGTGGTTTGCTTTAAAGTATTCTTCAAGCTCTTGGGCTTCAGCTTGGTTAAACTCGCCCCCAAATTGACTAACCGGTGCAGGTACAAAAACGTGTTCAGGTAAAAAGCCGCTATACAAACTATGCATTGAGTTAACGGGGTCGCATACGCTCATGGCTGCAAAGGTGTCGCCATGGTAGCCCTTGTAAGGCGTCATTAATTTTTGTTTTGTTGTAATGCCTTGGCTTAACCAATATTGCAGCGCCATTTTTATTGCTACTTCAACACTTACCGATCCGCTGTCGGCTAAAAACACTTTAGTTAAACTAGGCGGCGTTATATTTACTATTTTTTTGCACAGCTCAACCGCGCTGTTATGCGTAATACCGCCAAACATAATGTGGCTCATACAGTTGATTTGCTCAATCATGGCGTTATTTATAACAGGGTGGTTATAGCCATGTATTGCGCTCCACCACGAGGCCATGCCATCGATTAATTGCTCGCCAGTTTCAAGGTGAATAATGTTGTGATTTGCATGTGTAACGGGATATACCGGAATTGGCTTAGTCATAGATGTATATGGGTGCCAAATGTGCTCACGATCAAAATCAAGGTCAATCGTATTCTTTTTAATCATATGTAAACTTTATCTTGGTGGGCTTCGTTGACAATGTTACTTCAACTCGTAGACTAAGCCAATATCACCACTGAGAAAAAATAAGAGAGTATTATGGAACTTGCACCTGTTCGTCACGATTGGACCCACGCTGAGGTTAAAGCATTATTTGAAATGCCATTTAACGATTTACTTTTTAAAGCAGCATCGGTTCACCGTACTAACTTCAACCCAAATGAAGTGCAAATTTCTACGTTGTTATCAATTAAAACAGGCGCTTGCCCAGAAGACTGTAAGTACTGCCCGCAGTCAGGCCATTATCGAACCGATTTAGAACGCGAACGCTTAATAGAAGTAGAAAAAGTAGTAGAGCAAGCGCGCCTTGCAAAACAAAAAGGCGCGACCCGTTTTTGTATGGGGGCTGCATGGTCAGATCCAAAAGATAGAGACATGCCATACATTTCGCAAATGGTTAAAGAAGTAAAAGAGCTAGGGTTAGAAACCTGTATGACGCTAGGCAAACTCACTAACGAAAAAGCCCATGAACTTAGAGACGCAGGGCTTGATTACTACAATCACAACCTTGACACGTCACCTGAGTATTACGAGCAAATTATATCAACCCGTACTTTTCAAGATAGATTAAATACCATTGACCACGTACGCGATGCCGGTATGAAAGTATGCTCGGGCGGAATAGTCGGCATGGGCGAGCAAGCAAGCGACCGCTTTGGACTACTTATGCAACTAGCTAATTTGCCACAACAGCCAGAAAGCGTGCCTATTAATATGCTGGTTAAAGTTAAAGGCACACCGCTTGAAAACGTAGACGATTTAGATCACTTTGAATTTATACGTACCATAGCAACAGCGCGTATTATGATGCCACACAGTTATGTACGTTTATCGGCAGGGCGTAATGCCATGAACGAGCAAATGCAATCAATGTGCTTTTTTGCAGGCGCTAACTCAATATTTTATGGTGATAAACTACTTACCACCGAAAACCCAGATGCTGATGCCGATATGAATCTAATTAAAAAATTAGGTATGAACCCAGAAAAGCGTCACGACTATTCAGACGAAGCCGTAGAAGCCTCGCTTTCATCGCAAGTAGCCGACAAAGCAACCTCTGAATTGTTTTACGAAGCGTAGGCTTATATCAATGCCTTTTGATTTTATAAATACGCATCTGCAGGCTCGCCAGCAAGATGCGTTACTTCGTAAACGCCACGTAGTACAACACGCTACAGCGCGCACCATAACGGTTAATAACAAAGCCTACCTTAACTTTGCCAGTAACGATTACTTAGGTTTTGCTGATGTGGCTGTTAACCTTAATAACTCCCAAGCATTAGGCAGTCACAGCTCTGCATTGGTTAGCGGTTATCAGGCGCAGCAAAAAGCGCTCGAACAATACTTATGCGAGCAATTTGGTTATGGCGCGGGTATGCTATTTAACTCAGGGTTTAGCGCCAATAGCAGCGTAATTAAAGCGTTGTTTCAAGATAAAGCTGCTGCGCAAAACAGCGCTATTTTTCAAGATAAGTTAAATCATGCAAGCTTGATTGACGGTGCTCTGCATTGTAACGCGGCATTAGTGCGTTTTAATCACAACGACATGAACCATTTACGTTCACGGCTCGAAAAATCAAAAGCGCAAAACAAGCTAATTATAAGCGAAGGCGTATTTTCGATGGATGGCGATACCGCGCCTCTTAAAGAATTACTCGCACTTGCAAAACAGCACAACGCATGGCTAATGATTGACGACGCACACGGCTTTGGTGCATTAGGCAAAACCGGTTTGGGCAGTTGCGAAGCGTTTATTACTCAAACGCTGCCAGATATATTAGTCATTACCTTTGGTAAGGCAGTCGCCAGTAGTGGCGCGTGTGTATTAGGCAGTAAACAGTTTATTGATTACATGCTGCAATTTAATCGCGATTACACGTATTCAACCGCTATGTCGCCGCTTATGGCAAGTCACACACTTGCGCGTATTAAAAGCATAAAAACAGCTGATGATAAACGCGATAACCTTAATGCCAATATTGCGTTATTTAAGCAACTCGCTAAAACCCATAATATTGCAGTTATGGAGTCAAACACAGCCATACAGCCCATTGTATTAGGCTGCGCTGAGCAAACGTTGCAAGCGGCAGATAAACTTAAACAACAGGGTATTTGGCTCACTGCAATTAGACCGCCCACAGTTGCACATAACACCTCACGTTTGCGCATTACTTTAACAGCCGCACATACCGAGCAAGACATAACGCACTTAGTTAAGCATTTAGTAGGTGCAATAGCATGATTGCTCAGCCAGTATTAAAAACAGACCTAGTGCAAACACAACTTGTAAAACCGTGCCTAGTAAGTAGCGAATTGGATATAGAGTTAAACAAGGATTTAAGCAAGGAGCTAAATAAGGAGCTTAAAAAGTCCACCCAAAGTAAGTTTTCAAAGGCGGCGGCGAGTTATAGCGCCCATGCAAATGTACAAAAACACGCAGCGACCGATCTATTTAAACTTATAAAACCAGGCTTTAATAAAAATAAGGTATGTGTTGATTTAGGCGCAGGTCCGCTTGTTAATACACACACATTACAAAGCATGTTTTCAAGCGTTGTGGCAATCGATTTAAGTTTAAATATGCTGCAAAGTAGTGATTTAACCACAACTAAAATATGTGCCGATATGGATAACTTACCGCTGCAAGCAAACAGTGTTGATGTTATTTACAGTAACTTTGCAGTGCAATGGTCTGCTAATTTTTCGACTTTAATGCAATCACTTTACAGCATATTAAAACCAGGCGGGCAGGCGTACATAAGCACTGTGGTAGAGGGCTCACTTAACGAAATAAAAACAGCGTTTGCAGCGCTTGATTCAAACAGCCACATAAATACTTTTAATAGTGAATTGCATATAAACCAATCAGTCCAAAATGCAGGGTTTATTATTAACAGTGCAAAAAAATGTATTTATACCGATGAATACACAACACCTTTAAAAGCGATTGCTTCAATTAAAGCTATAGGGGCAACTACGCAAAATCATACCAATACACGCCAGGGGTTACTTACCAAATCTGCGCTACAAAAAGTATGCAGTGCGTATCCGCTTATAAATAACAAAGCATGTGTGTCTTATCATGTGGTGCTGTTATCATTAGAAAAACACTAAATAAGCCCAAAGACATTAAAGGCAACGCATGAAAGAATTTTTTATAACAGGCACCGACACCGATGCCGGAAAAACCCACGTTACCAGTTTGCTATTAAAGTTACTTGCCCAACATAAAAAACAAGCCATTGGCTTTAAGCCCCTTGCTGCTGGCTGCGAAATGGCGTTTGATCAGCTAGTAAATGCTGATGCTCTCATACTAATGGAAAGCGCAACAGTAAGCGCTAAATACGACGTAGTAAATCCGTTTGCGTTTGCGCCACCTATTGCGCCGCACATAGCCGCTGAGCAAGTTGGGGTTAGTATTACTATTGATAAACTAAGTGATGCTTATAATGATGTAAAACAGCAGGGCGCTAATTACATACTTACCGAAGGTGCTGGTGGCTGGGCGTTACCAATTAACAATACGGAGTATTTATACGACTGGGTTAAAGCAGAGCAACTACCGGTAATACTGGTTGTTGGTATGAAGCTAGGTTGCTTAAATCATGCGTTACTAACCGCTGCGCATATGCAAAGTATGGGAATAAACTGCGTTGGTTGGATTGCAAACCAAGTCGATAAAAACATGGACGAGTACCAAGCAAACCTTGACTCACTTAAAGCACGTTTACCGTTTCCAATACTTGCCATAAGCCCATACAGCGAGCAAACTCCTAAGTTACAAATATACAAAAGCTTGCTTAGTGCGTTATCTATAAACACTTAAGCGGTTTTAAAAAAGCTACTTTGTTAGGTAAATCTTGAAATAGTCAGCCTTAGTACACATATAAACGTTTATAAATACATAGCTTGCTTAAAGACAATGTTACTAAGGACATAACGACTATATGACGCACCCATTTATTGAAAACTACGCCCAAAATGCGCACGTAAGCGCTGAGCCAAAAGCACTAAATAAAAAACGCGTAGGTATAATAGGTGGAGGCACAGCTGGCGCCACAATAGCCATTAGACTTGCTGCGTTAGGGTTAGAAACTTATGTACTTGAAAAGAAAAAGTCGTTAATTGATGGCCCTCCAATGTGCCATTTGCATGCAGGTGGCAACTTATACCGTGAAATACCCGACGAAGACTGCATAGATTTACTTAAGCAATGTATAGATATTGCTCGCCTTTATCCTCACACCATAGATGTTCGCCCCACAGTATTTGCCGTACCTAAGCGCGATGACGACTCACCCGAGGATTTATTTCCACGTTTAAATAAATTAGTAAAAGCCTATAGCGAGCTTGTTGAACAAGACAGGGCTAATAAAGTATTAGGCGAGCCAGCGCATTATTATCAGTTATATAGTTATGAGCAAATGCTAAAGCTTGCTAAGCAAAAACAAGTAGCGAAGCCCACGTCGTTAGATGAGTGGATGATACCCGTGGCTAAGCATTTAGATTTAGATAAGTTAAAGTTCCCACTAATTGTTGCACAAGAATATGGTTGGAATATATTTCGTTTATCGGCCAGTGCACAACTCGCCCTTGCACAGTACAAACACGCTCACGTTTTAACAAGCACCAGTGTTAAAAATGTATCAGAAGTTATAAATACCAATAATGATAAGCAAACACTTAAGTGGCGCATTGAATACCAATCAGAGCCAAGCCTTGATGAACAACCTGATACTCAAACCGATACACAAGTCGATACACAAACCATTGAGGTAGATTACCTTATTAATGCGTGTGGTTTTCAAACCGGTATTATTGACGACCTGGTTGGGGTAGATGTAAAACGCATGGTCGAATTTAAAGCCTCTTACATTACTCATTGGCAAGGTGCTGGTGGGCAAATACCCGAAATAATTATTTATGGTAACCGTGGTACGCCAGAAGGTATGGCGCAGCTAACCCCTTACCCTAACGGATACTTTCAAATACATGGCATGACTAACAACATTACATTGTTTAACGATGGGTTAGCTGATGCAACGTCAATGAGCGCACAGCCTAAACTTCCCAATAAATACCTGCATTATATTAAAGGTGGCTGGGATGAAGCAGCATTGCAAACACGTACCCAAACAGCAATTGATTATGTAGCCGAGTTTGTCCCTGCGTTTAAAACTGCTAATACACAAAATAATGCCTTGTATGGCGGGCAACAAATCCCAGGTGATGACGACACTTTGCGCGTAGCCGATGTAAGTTTATATTCGCATATTAGTTACGCACGGGCTGAAAATGTAAAAGCATCGTCAACGTTAATAGCGGCAGATCAAATCGTGGGTGAGTTTATAAAATTAGGAATAATAAGTAGCGATCCTGCTGTAAATCATCACCGCAGTACCCACCAATGGTCGTACCTTAAACATAATAGCAGCGAAAAAATTGACGAAGTTGCACGCATATTGGCACACGAGCGTGGTTTTCCGATTGATATGGCAGAGCTTAATAACAGCTTGTAATAAGCTGACTTATAAAGAAACTTTAGTCTTAAATTTGCTGTAAAACCCTTCTTAAAAAAATTATCAATAAACACATAAATAACACTTGTGTTATGACATAGTTTGTCACAGAATAGCGCTAACGTTATGACATAGTGTGTCATAACGCAGTGATTGCTTTAACCTAATTTAATTTTATGTTCGGTGATCAAACCTATTTTTGTGAGGACAATATGAAACGTGTATTTTTGTTTTTATTAACTAACCTAGCGGTTATGTTGGTATTAGGTGTAGTGCTTTCAATAATAATGAGCGCGCTGGGCTTAAGCCATCGTAGCCTTGGCGGAATTTTACTTATAGCCACCGTATTTGGTTTTGGTGGATCGTTTATTTCGTTATTTATGTCGAAATGGATCGCTAAAAAATCAACAGGCGCGCATGTAATTACGCAGCCTCGAAACGAAACCGAACATTGGCTTGTACAAACGGTATCTGCGCAAGCACAAAAAGCAGGTATTAAAATGCCAGAAGTGGCTATTTACGACAGCCCAGAAATGAACGCATTTGCAACCGGCCCAAGTAAAAACAACTCGTTAGTGGCAGTAAGCACAGGCTTAATGCACAACATGACCAAAGATCAAGCCGAAGCCGTACTTGCCCACGAAGTATCGCACGTGGCTAACGGCGACATGGTAACGCTTACCCTAATACAAGGCGTGGTAAACACCTTTGTAATATTTGCTGCAAAAGTACTTGCAGGCATAGTAGATAACTTTATTAATAGCGATGAAGAAGAGGGTGGTAGTAGTTGGACATACTTCTTATTCGATATGTTATTCCAAGTATTATTTGGTGTGCTAGCAAGCATAGTAGTTGCAAGTTACAGCCGTAAACGTGAGTTTGCAGCCGACAGCGGCGCAGCAAAACTAGTTGGTGCTGACAAAATGCGATCAGCCCTTGAGCGATTAAAGCAAAACCATCCTTCGCAATTAGAAGGCTCAATGATGGCCTTTGGTATTGCAAGTGGCAAAGGCATGGCTGAATTGTTTTCATCGCACCCACCGCTTGATGCGCGAATCGACGCACTTCGTAAGTAATTATGTAAAATAGTTAATATACTAAGCCAGCTTAATTGCTGGCTTTTTTATGTTTACGTTAAAATACCAAAATACGCATGTACTGTGTTTATATACAGCACCCTGTGTTGCTTTATAAAATCGTTACTTTTTTAAGCTATATGTGTTTACGGAGTTATTATGTATAAGTAAACTAAAATACCTTAAAGCCAGCAATACTACTGGTTTTAATACTTAACATTTAATACTTAACATTTAATACTTAACAAGGATGCTTATTGTAGTGGAAAAGGTGCAGCAAACTAAAGAATGCATTATGTGTTTTAGCGCTATAGATTCACGCGCTAAAAAATGCCCGCAATGCACCTCACTTCAAGCTAAATATTCTAATTTAGAAAACAATCCCATTATTATTGGTGCATTGGCCTTAATTATTGTTGGTATTTTTGGGTTTGTTTTTTATCAAAATATATATGTAGCAGGGCTTGAAGAACAAGCACAAAAAAACCTAACTGCTAATGTAAACCAAATTAGCACTAAAAATGAAACCGATGGTTTGTATGTTGCCTGTATAGGGAAAATAAAAAATGAATCAGATTTTTCGTTTAAAAATATAAAGTTTAAGGTCGATTTTTTAACAGATCAAAACACTCTAGTCGATACGCTATCAATAACCGACGAAGACCTAATTATACTACCTAATGATTCAACAAACTTTAGAGTAAGAGGGATAGCCCAAAAGTCTGCTAATAGTTATAACAATTGCCAAGTAACAATAACCGATGCTTGGGCCTATAAATAAAAATGAATTTTTACGATTAAAAAAACCAGCTAAAAAGCTGGTTTTTAATATAAATAAATCGTTATTACTGAGAAAGGATAATCTCAGTAATACCCTCAGCAGAGAGTATTTCAATCCAGTAGCCGTCAGGATCTTTAATAAAGGCTAGGCCTTTCATTGAGCCATCATCTGGTTTTTTTACAAACTCTACATCGTATTTTGCAAAGCGCTCACTGGCTGCGTAAACATCCGGCACGCTAATACCAATATGGCCAAAGCCTTTAGGTTCTTGATTACCGCTGTGGTAGCCCTCAAAACTGTCATCGTTTTCAGTGCCCCAATTATGGGTTAACTCAATCAACGCAGGGCGACGAAACACCCATTCAGCTTTTGCCTTATCATCGCCTTGTGGCAATTCTTGTTCGTAGCCTAAAAAGTAAAGCGTAAATTTCATACCAGGAAAATCATACTTACCTAAAAGCTTCATACCCAATACATTTTCATAAAATTCTAAAGACGGCTTTGGATCTTTAATACGCAACATAGTTTGCTGCATAACATAGCCTTGCGTGGCTTGTTCAATTTGCTCTGGAGATTCGTTATAGCTAGACATGGTGATCCTTACTGAAAATAATAAAGCGAAAGCATAGATATAGTACTTAACTTATCATAATCAACCGTATTATAAATTTAAACCACTGCTTTACTTATTAACCATTAATAGTGGAATTGACTGTCAAAACGGAGCTTTATAAATAGCACGTGTTATTTTCTAAGCCATTTTCCTAGGTTGATTAGGAATATGGATGATTTTTTACTTTCATAATTGCTAATAAACTATTGAAAACTGGGACGTTAAGATACAAATATGACTTTATTAGATGAAAGTACAAAAGAATTTGGCAGTATGAGCGTATTACTTCATAACACCAATACAGCAAGTTACTGTATTGAGTGGTTTAGTAAAATGACCGGAGCGTCGATTACCTTAGCAAGAGTGGAAGCTGGCAAGTATTTAGTTACCCGAAAGTGGGCAGAAGGGCGCGAACTAGATGATGTAACCAGTGACTTTAACCGCGCTAACCAAGCCATTATTCATTTTTTGAATAATGTTGATATAGCTAAAATGAACGAGCAAAGAGTCGCCGCAGCTAAACTTTACTGCATAAATTTATTTGTAAAAGCAGAAGGTTTGAGGCCTGTTACTAACCCTAATTTACCAAAACCAAGGCTGCAAGACGCTATAGGCAAAAAGGTGATAGTAAAGTCAACCTTAGGCAATTGCCAAATAGCTACCGGACTATTGCTACAGCTGGTGGGTAATCAAGTTGAAATTCAGGTAAACCCAGATAGCGCATTTGATGATCAACCAAGGCAAAAGTTTTACACTAAGCAAGTATCAATTTGTTAAAGTGTTTAACGGCCAATGCTTATAGGCAGTTTTACCTTAATGCTAAAGCCGCCTTGATTAGTAACCTTAAAGCTACCACCTAGCGCAATAGCTCGCTCTTGTATAAAAGCTAAACCATAGTGACCTGAGTTTTCTGTTGGTTTTACTTTGCTTCCGTTATCACTAATTTCTAATTTTATAAACTGACTATCCGTTTTAATATTTATAATAAGTTTGGTCGCGTTACTATGCTTAATACAATTGGTAACAGCTTCTTGGCAAATCCTGTAAACGGCAATTTCATGCTCTTTAGTGAGCGTATCATCTACGTTAAAATTAACCTCATAGCTTATATTTGCTTTTGTAAGTAAACTTTTTAATCGCCCTTGAGTCATCGCATTTTGTAGCCCTAACTCGTCTAATTCACGAGGGCGAAGGTAGTGCATTAATTGGTAAACAGAATCGTACATAGAGTTTGCATTGCTTTTTAACGTAGCCACAAACGATTGTGTTTTTTCGTCACAAAGGTGCGATAAAATAGCCAAGTCGGTTTTTAAAGCCGTTAAGTTTTGCCCAAGTTCGTCGTGTAACTCTTGTGAAAGGTGCTTACGCTCGTTTTCTTGCACGCTCACCATTTTAGCCCCAAGTAGGGTATTTTGATTAAGCTGCTTAGTTAGTGCGCGGTTAATCTTTTTTAACTCAGTATTTTTACGTTTAAGCTCTGTAATTGCCGCGCCTAACACCATGCTGGTAATCGCATTAGCCAAAATAAACAACTGGCTAATATAGGTATTGCTAGGCTCATGGGTCATGCTTGCTTCAACTATTATGAGTGCATTTATAAGTGTCGCACTACTTACTGCGCCAAGTACGCCAAAGCGATACGAAAACCAAATAATAGGTAATAACGATGCAAGGCGTAGTAATGGGTAAGTATCGGGCCGTATCAGGTATACAAGCATCGCAACAAGTAAAACAGTAGCTAACGTAACCGTTAAATTAGTTACTTTAAGTAATGCCGGGCGCTTTAACGAAAGGTTTAAAGAGTGAAGTAGCATAATAAACGGCGCAACTAATAACGAGCCTGTTATATCGCCAAGGCACATATTTAACTGATACTGTAATAGCTCTTTAGCAACCAATATGTTTGTAAATTCAAACGCACTAGAAAACAAAAACCACTTTATTGAGGTGCTCGCAACACACAATAAAATCAACGAAAGTATACCTAAACTATTATTAATACTTGGTGGCCAGCGGCTATGTTTAAACACATACACAAGGGCAAAAAAGCAAAGCTCCTGCCAAAAACCATGCAGTAGATTAAACTCCCAAACCCCGGTCATTGTATAACCTAAGTGAGCAGCCAAAGCACGAGACGATATCCACAACGTAATCCAATACCGAGTTGGCGAAAGCAAATAAAAAGCAATTTTTATCCCTGCAGGAATAAATATAGCGCTACTTTCAGGGACAGTTTCTAAATTAGCCCCAACCCAAAAAGCAGCAATACAGGCAATAAAATAAATTACGCCAACTACAAACTGCTTTGTAATTTCTTTAGCGGTTGCTGCAATAGAAAAATTAAAAGCAGGTAATGTACTAGGTAAGTTCATCTAGCTGAATTACTCCCGCATCAATCGCTATTTTTAGCAGTTCAAACGATGTTGTTACATTAAGCTTGCTGTAAATATTTGCCTTATGCACATGCGCTGTTTTAGGCATTATTTCTAATTTTTGTGCTATTTGCTTTGCATTAAAGCCCTTTGCTAACAGTGGTAAAGCTTCGAGCTCTCGGTTAGTTAAAATAGTTAACGCTGAGTTTGGCGTATTTAAAGCAAAATTCACATCTTCACTTATATAGCGTTTACCTAATGCAACCGATTTAACTGCATCAATTAACTCCTCCGACGCAGATCGTTTAGAGACGTAACCAAGTGCGCCTAATCGTAGCGCATTACTTACATAAGGTTCGTAATCGTGCATGGAGGCAACAATGGTTTTAATTTCAGGGAAATTTTCGTTAAGGTAGGTTAAAAATATAAGGCCGGTTTCTGATTCATTAAGTGATATATCAACAATAAATATATCGGGTTGTTCAAGCTCAACAGCCAGTTTTGCTTGGCTAACATTGCAGGCTTCTATTATTACTTCCCAGTCTGCTTGTAGCTCTAGTAGTTTTTTAAAACTGTCGCGTACTAATTGATGATCTTCAATTATTCCAATGTGCATGTATTTCTCCCTTTAAATTTATTATACATTGAAACAGATAACCATCAGCCAAAAAATTTATTAAATTTAATTACCTAGCAAAAATGTACACTGTAAAAATTAAAGGAGCAATAACGCTCAGTATTTATATATTTAAACGGAGACACTATGAAAACACTAAATATTATTTTTGGACTCGCATTACTCTTTGCTATTACAAATGCTAACGCAGTAGAGGGACTAATTTCAGTAAAAAGCCCATTAAGCGCTAAAGCCACTATGGATAAGTTTGAGAATCTGGCAAAACAAAAAGGGCTAAATATATTTGCACGAATAGATCACGCTGCTGGTGCTAAAAAAGTAGAACAGCAACTACGGCCAACAGAGGTTCTTATATTTGGTAACCCCAAAGGCGGCACACCTCTTATGCAGTGCGCACAAACAATAGGTATTGATTTACCGTTAAAAGCACTGGTATGGGAAGACGCACAATCGCAGGTATGGTTAAGCTATAACGATCCTACTTATATAGCTGAGCGCCATAACGTACCAAACTGTTTAGTTGCTACAAAATTAAGTAAAGTATTAGCAGCACTGGCAGATAAAACCGTTGGGCCATAAAACTAACTTTAAACAATGTATTAGCTAAATTAAGGATGATTTTGAAACAATCTTCAATTGTATTTTTAGCCATAGTAAGCCTGTTTTTACAGGCTTTTTTGCTAATCTCGCTAATTAATTTTTTTACAAGTATTTACAATGCTTATGCAGCATTTGCTGGTGGCGATCCTAAATTAATAGCAGGGCATATTTCATCAGGTATTGTAATTTCGTTAATACAAATTGCACCAGCGATACTTGGCTATTTTATAAGTTACATGTTGATTAAAAATAAACGCGTAAATGACTTTGCATTGCTTAAATCTGCTTTAAAGTTTTATGCGTATCTATGGCTTTTATTTATCCCCATTGGTACGATTTTAGGTGCAAAGTTATTAACTCAATTAAAGAAGGGTTAAATTTAATAGCGGCTTTAAAAATAAAGGAGTAACCATGTTTTTTGATGATGCTCAGGGTTTAGTGCGCGTACTTATTATTGGTGTACTGGGTTATGTAGCGCTGGTGTTTTGGTTGCGTGTATCGGGCAAGCGAACACTATCTAAATGGAACGTGTTCGACTTTGTAGTCACCATTGCGCTGGGCTCTATTCTTGCCTCGGTAATTATTTCAAAAAGTGTCGCGCTGCTTGAGGGTATATTGGCATTTGTTGTTTTAATAGGGCTGCAATATTTAATTACCTGGCTCAGTGTTCGCTCATCTAAATTTGCAGCTTTAGTAAAAGCTGAGCCCACGTTGTTACTGAGTGATGGTGAATATTGCACGGCAGCCCTTAAATCGCAGCGAGTAACAAAATCAGAAATTCGCGCTGCTATTCGTGGTGCGGGTATATTAGCCATAGAAGATGTAGCTGCCGTAGTGCTAGAAACCGATGGTAGTTTTAGCGTAATGCCGCACAATAACAGCGGGTTAAAAACCGCGTTAAGCGATGTAAGCGGGCATTAAATTAATACGCTAATAGTTATATTAACTAAGGCAGGTATATTACCTGCCTTATTTTGTATTAAAGCTTATTTTTATTTAGCGTGCTGCTCTAATAAACTAAAGGTAGGTAAGCGCCATTTAAAGCGTATTGATGCCATACGTATTAAATAGCCTGCAACAAGGCTTACAATAATGCTGATGTTGTCATCAATATTATAATGGTGCAGTGCCAAGTATAAACAGGCAACAAGTAACGATACACTCGCGTATAGCTCGTTATGTAATACAAGCGGCGCTTGGCGACATATTAAATCACGCAGTAACCCACCAAATACGCCAGTAACAACCGCAGCCACTACACAAATACCGTAATGTAATCCCATATTAAGCCCCACTTGGCAGCCAATAATACTAAAGGCAGCTAAACCAAGGGCGTCTAAGCGCATAAATATGCCTTTAAATTTAACTACCCATTTAGCAAGCCACGTAGTAACAATACCGGCAATACAGGTAATTAATAAATACTCTGGATGTTGTACCCACGTAAGCGGGTAATTGCCTAGTAATATATCTCGTACGCTGCCACCACCAATTGCGGTCGCACTAGCTACCAGCACTACGCCAAACCAATCCATTTTCATTCGCCCTGCGCTAAGTGCGCCGGTCATGGCTTCTGCGGTAATACCAATAATATAAACAACGGTTAGTAGCATGAGATAATCACTTGAAATTCGTGCGTAAAAATAAGGTGTGGATTGTATAGATAAATTAAGTAAATAACGAATGAAAAATCATACTAAAAAAGCATCATTCAGATAGAAATAACTAATAACAAAAACCAGTGTAAACAAGCTGTTAAGTTAATAAGTGGGTGCGCAATGATTCATGTGAATTAAAGGACATATGACCGCAAAGTATAAATAAAACAGGTTGGATTTAGTTGTTTTTAGCGCGTTTATTTTTCAGCTAAATTTAATAACTTAGTTTAATAGTTAAGTTTAATAATTTGGTTTAGTAGGTAAAGCGTAAAATTAACGCAATATGAATATTTAGTTGCATGGTTTTAATTTAGGAACGTATAATAACAAGTGTTAACTAAATGGAATTTGAGTAAAACGCAGCTTAAGCAGAGCAGGTAAATACATGAACAAAGGATTGTTAAAGTCGTGGAAAACCGACAAAGGTTTTGGTTTTATTAAATCAGACACCCTAGAACACGACACATTTATACACATATCAGCGCTCAAACACATGAGCCGCAAGCCAAAAGTTGGCGACACCATTTATTTTGAAGTTGCTACGCAGCCCGACGGTAAAACCAAAGCAATTAACTGCCGTATAGATGGCGTTGCAGAGCTTAAAGCACCTTACCAAAAACACAATCAACAGCCTTACCGTATGGCTAAATCTAATTTTGCCAGTAGCTTTTTAGGTAAAGTTGCCTCAATAGCGCTAATTGCTGCACTTTGCTTTTATGCGATTAATAAATACAACACTCACTCAAGTAGCCAAACTCCCATTATTACGAATGACGATTTAGCTACGTTTGATGAAAAATATCCGAAAGTAGTTATTCCAAAAATCGTTATTCCTAAAGTCGTTATTCCTAAAAGCATGCAAAATTTTACGTGTGATGGCAGGCAATATTGTACTGAAATGCGCTCACGCGAAGAGGCGGTATTTTTTATAAATAATTGCCCGAATACAAAAATGGATGGTGATGAGGATGGTGACCCTTGTGAGAACGATTCACGGTTTAAAAAATGAATGGTAATTTGATAAACCGTTTAGTTAAAGGTAAGGTTTAATAAAAATAGAATTAATTGCTGTGTATAAATACAGCGATGTAAGTTTTGTCCCGTAACATTATTGAAAGTCGTTTAGGGGTTAAATAACAAAGGCTACTGATTAGCAATTGTAATTATCTGTTAGCTGACAAAGTACATATCACTCAACCTTCAAGGATTGAAAATTTGTTAATTAAATACAGATACAAAGAAAAAGACTTTCATTTCTCTAATCGCGATAAAGGGGAAGATCAAAATATTTTTACTGTTATTGTTGGAAAAAATGGGACTGGAAAAAGTCGCTTAATGAAGTCAGTAATAGAATCGCTTATAGGTAAAAGTAATCGGGATGGAGTTTTAAGAAGGCAGCAGACCGTTGAAGGATTATTTCCAGAGAGTAAAATAAATAATATTGAACTAGATAAAGAGCCTCAAAAAATTATTGCCGTATCTACAAGTCCTTTTGATAAATTCCCTTTAGATATTTTTGGCCGTTTTAATAAAAAATATTCTTATTTAGGTCTTCGTGATTTAAGGTCAAGAGATCTTGGTATGGCATATATGGCTAACATATATTTATCTTTATTGAAATCAGTGATAAATGAGTCTGGTAGAGCTAATAAAATATGTGAGGTGTTGGGATTTCTGGGTTACTCACCAAAAATTGAAGCAAGGTACCACTTGGAGTTTTCTATAAGAATGATTCAAGATGCTTTAGTTAGTTCTAATCCAGTTGAATATTTTATTGATAATTTTATATCAAATAGACCCCACACATTAAATAGAAATAGAGCGAGAGCGAGAGGTTTTCTTGATGAAGATGGAAATATAGATATTTCTAAAGTTGAAAGGTTTCTTGATATATATCGAAAGATTCATCCTTCCAATTTAAAGCCAAGAGTAGAAATATTTCTTGAAAGAAGCGGAATATTATTCCCTCATAATGAAATTTATGATGTAAATGATTTGTTCTTTTTAGCCGAAATCGGTGTTGCAAAATTAAGAGAAATCACTCTAGAAAAAAATAACGGGAAGAGTTTTCACATCGGTGATGCAAGTTCGGGTGAACAAAGTGTTGTAATGAGTATACTCGGAATTGCGAGCCAAATATGTGATGATAGTTTGATTTGTATTGATGAACCTGAAGTCTGTCTTCATCCCGAATGGCAAGAAAAGTATATAGATATCTTAATTAATACTTTTAAAAGTTTTAAAGGTTGCCATTTTCTAATTGCAACACACTCTCCATTGATGGTATCTAAACTTAACGATAGAAATTGTTATTTAATGAAAATGGAGAATGGTGAAGTGACAAATGCGTCACAAGTTAACAATAGGTCTGTTGACTTTCAACTTGTAAATGTTTTTGGTACGCCGGGCTTTAAAAATGAATATCTTACAAGAGAATTAATATCAGTATTATCTTTATTTGGACAAACAGGAACGTTAGACAAGATTACCCAAGAGAAACTTAAATTTTTATTATCGTTAAAAGATCAAATCAGTGAAAAAGACCCAGTTTTTAAACTTATGGATATGGCTCAGGAAGCTCTGATGGAGAGCCTTTAATGCCCAATGTTTTGATAAAATATAATAGTGAAGATCAGCTTAAAGTTGATGCATATAATAATCTAGACGAAGATAGAAAAAGCGGAGAATATTGGGACGATAGTGACGGCCAAGATTTAAAGGAAATTAAAAAAAATATTAAAACACATTATATCGAATCTCAAGGTTATACATGTCCTTATTGTAGGCAGACAATTGAAGTTGATCATAATGCTGTCTGGGATGCTGAACATATAATACCAAAAGATAAATTTCCTCAGTTTTTATTTTCGCCGTTAAATTTATGTGTTGCCTGCAAAGATTGTAATTTGGCTAAGTTGAATAAAAATGTTTTAAAAAACAAAAATAGAAAAACGTTACCTGTAGAGAACGATGATTATATATTTATACATCCCAATTTAGATGTATACACAAAGCATATGAAAATCATGAAGTCATCGTTGTTTTTCATACCACTAGATTCTAAAGGAAAAGAAACAATTGAAATTTGTGGTTTATTACGTTTCTTATATAAATTTACTGATTATGGAGATATATCTCTAGAAGTTAAAGAAAAGGTTTCTATGCTGTCGGATGAGCTGCAAAATGCAAAAAGTGGTATTGAACAACACTTTATCCTAACATGCCTTGGGGATGTCGTTGAGCAAGGGAAGCAAAAAGCTCAAAAAGAATATATGGCTGGGCTGAGAGCTAAAGCCAGCTAATCGGGTCGATAACCTTAATTAACAGTGACAATAAATTAACTAGACACCCACTCTAAATTTTGCACTTTTCGAAGTTAGAGGTTAGCCTTTGTTTAGTGTAAAAAGTAAGCAGATGTCTTATGGCTATCGCAAGAAAACGTCAAGTAAATTTGGTTGATACAAAATACTACCATTGTATTTCACGCTGTGTTCGCCGTGCATTTTTATGTAGCGAAGACCGTTTTACTGGTTAATCTTACGAGCATTGGCGAGGGTGGGTTGAAGATAAGCTGCTTGAATTAGCGAAGGTATTTTGTATTGATGTTTGTGCTTATGCTGTTATGAGTAATCACACTTACTTAGTCCTGTATGCAGATACAAAGATTAACAGTGACACCCATTCTAAATTTTGCTCTTTTAAAGGTCACAATTAATAAGACACCCATCTTAAATTTCAGCTTAGTCAGCAGTGCAGAGCAAGTTTTCGGAGTATTAAAAAATGGATTTTGTTATATACTTAATTTTATTTTTATTGTTCTATATTTTAGTCAATTATATCCAAAGCATTATTGGGTATTACCCTAAACTAGCTAGAGAATATAAAACGGATTTAATTATTTCTGATTCCTCACTTTTAAAATCAAGCAGTATGTACTTGACGAATGTGGCAGATATTTCTCGTGAGAAAAACAGTGAATATCGGACTTGGCTAAATATTAAATCATTTCAGCAAGGTATATTTATAAGCCAAAAACGGATGTTGATTCTACTATTTCCCAGGAGTTTTTTAATACCATGGGAGCAAATTAGTTTAATAAAAGAAAAAACTAATTTTCTTAAAAATCAATATCTTTATAAAGTCGAATGTAAAAAAGAACCTGTTTATATCATTACGAAATTCGATTTATTAAAAAGCGCAGCGCCTCATATCCTCTTTGTGAATTAGCCTTTAGATTACGAAGAGGGCATTAGCTTGAGATACGCTAGGCGAATGCTTTAAACGTAAAACATCGGCGAATTAGCAATCTAATACACGCCGATGTTTATACTTTATTTAAGTAACTACCTTAATAATAAATAGGGTATTAAACCTTAGTCCGCTTTACGGTTAAGGCTAATTAAGCAGATTGCTAAAAGTAACGTTGCAATCATGCCTGATGCACCAGCAACAGCTGATGGAAGGAATCCATCACGGCCAAAGGTAATTAAAATACCATTGGCTAACATTGCAACTCCGCCTGCTAAAGCTGTAAGGCCGCCAATTGCTTTGCCACCTTTAGCAATAAAAGACAGGCCAAAAACAAGAGCTGCTAATCCTAATAATAATTTAGCTGCGTAGTAAATCATGAATGACAAAGAAACCACGCCACCAATTAAAGGTTGTGCACCCTCTACTGTGCCTGCAACTTTTCCAAATGTTGAAAACAAAGTAAGGCCAATACTCACTTGTACTATGTTAAGTACCGCACTAAACGCGATTGCCGACCAGCCTAGTTGAGCGTTTTTTGCTTGCACCATAGATGTGCCTGCAAAGGCAACAAGTAAAGTAAATACCAGCGCTTCTAGCCCCCAAGCGACCTGCCTTGAAAAACTAATTTCTGCACTGTAAAGAACAGAATAAATACCCTGTGATATCGCCAATACCAATAATAACGATGCTGTAATTAGCATGGTGCGTTTATTCGTAAATTCCATTATTTACCTCTTATAATTTTATATTTAATGCTTTAAAAAGATTCGACAGGTTTGAATACGTCAAACAGGAAGCTTTTTAGCTAATTAGCTTTTACACTTAGCCTATAAGACAGGTAAAGCTATTTAATTATTTCACCTAAACCTATAAAAGTATTAATTAATAATAAATAGGCTAAAGCTTTGGATTTTTAACCCAAAATTAAATTGGTAAAACTGTTTTGATTCAAGCCATTTATGCCCTCTAAAAGCGCAGCGACTAATTCCCTCTCAGTAAATCAACGTTTAACTATCTTAATTATCAAGAGGGCACACATTTTGAATATGTGGTTAAACGGCTTAATACTTACGGCGTTAAGATAAAAACGTAAAATGAGACCAGTCACTTAACGCTGTAATAGTTTGCTTTGTAGGGGGCGCAACATAGATTAAACCTGCAATGGCAATAACTGATGCTAGCGTAATTAATTTGTTATCGAAGTCGGCTATTTTTAAAGCTGTTCCGAAAGAGCGTTTAATGGTGACATTGCTTAAATCTACACTGTAAATTTCATCCAGCAATAAATGAATTAACCCGCCTAGTAAAATAAACCCGCCCGTTAACCAGGCAAAAACGGCTGCTTGTGTGGTTGATTGGTCATTCAGTTTCCATACTACTTGAGTCGTTAATAGTGCGCATAACACTATAAATAGTAAAGAGTGGCAACTGCCTCTATGTACTGTGATCCATTCAAAAATTGGCCTAATAATATATTTCATACATCCGTAAACCAATAACGGCACTACAATTAACTCAATAAAGCTAATTGTAATAATGAGCTCGGTGGTTATGTAATGCAGTACCAGTAATACAGCGCTGAGTGCAAATAAGTTAAAAATAGTATCGAGTGATGTGGAGTTATCTGAATCTATGTCGGGTAATAAGCCGCCGATTGAGCCTAAAAACCATAACCAGAGCGCGCCCTTTAATTCAATATGTCCTGCAGATAATAAGGTGGCTGAGGCTAAACCTGTGATGATTACGGCAGTGTTAAGATGAGTATTGAAGTTTGCCATTGTATCTCTTGATGGGAAAAAGTAGGGCATTCTAACAATTGAAAAGTTTATTGTTCAATGTTCTTTTTAAATAGATTTTGTATTACTTTGATTAATCGCTAATAGTACAATTGTTATTCTGTATTGTGGTTAGTGGTGCGAGCAAGTTGTAATTTTTTTGATAAAAATCAATAATACAGATAGTTTTTATTGCCTATTGGCCTTTTGTATTTTTACTAAAAGCCTAGCTATCAACTTATAAAACGGCTTAACTGGAATCCACATGAACCAAAATAGATATAAAGCATCGTTTCCTGCGCCTAATATTGGTAGTGAGTACTTTGTTTCATCAACATGGAGCAGTTATGGTTTCTGGGCTTTATTAGCACTGACTCCGCTTGCTCATTACATGATGTACTATAGCGTTGACGGTTTAGAACATGGCAAAGATTTAAACGCTGTAGGAATTATTGCGCTTGGTGCTCTTGCTTTGTTTGTTTTAAATATAGCAGCCCAATCTATACGTTGGTTAGGCAGGCTTTTGGCAGTGGTTTGCTTTAGCATTAGTCTGTTTTTTATATTATTGCTTATTTACCTCAGTGTATATTCACACTTTCCAATTGCTTATTTAGGTGCTATTTCTTATTTTGGGTTAGCGGCTTATTTTTATAATAAAGACTATTTGAAAGCCATAAAAACACTATAGCATTTACTATGTAGTTACTAATTCACGCCATCTAATTTTTTATATCGTCATAAAATGCAATTTTCCCTCGGCCTGTTTCTTTTATGTGGTAGAGCATATTGTCTGCGTTTACCATTAACGCAACTAATTCGTTGCCATCATTTGGGGACACTGCAATACCTATGCTTGCACCTACTGCGCATGTTTTATTTTGTGAAATATAAATGTCTTGTTGTAACTCGTTTAGCAAAGCGATGGATTGCTCACGCGTTGCTGCTTTGTTGTAGGTATTAACTTGCCTTGCAACAATAAATTCGTCACCGCCTAGGCGGATACATATGTCGGTTTCTTGATTAAAACGCTTTTTAAATCGGTGCGCTATTTCAATAAGCACTTTATCTCCGGCTTCGTGGCCGTAGGTGTCATTTATTGGTTTAAACTTATCTAAATCAATCATCATTAGTACAAGGTGCTGATTATGTTTAACACACTCACGAAGCGCTTTTTTGAGGCGTTTTTCACCCGCGCGGCGGTTAAGTAGGTCAGTAAGTGGGTCGTGATCGGCTTCAAAACGGGTTTGAAATTCGCGTTCTGCGCGCTCAGTTACATCATGTAAAATGACTTCAACTAAGTGTTCTTGATGAGCGCTTCGCTTTGTTTCACGTTGCTCAGTTAATCTTACAAATAAGCAGTGCAACCAAATGGTTTTATGGCCCACTTTACACTCTATATCTAGGGTCGCTTGTGGCGGGTTTTTATCACAACGAATATCTGCAAGCAGGCTTTGTAACTCATCAACGTTATTTAATAGAGCAGGAAAGTGCAAGGTTGATAATTCTTCTTCGCCGGGTACGGTAAAGTAATGTTTAAACGCGGGATTAAAGGTGGTGATAATATTATTGTCATCTAATAAACAAATGCCGGCGCTGGCTTGTTCAAAAATAAGTCTAAATTTTGCTTCTAGTTCTTGGGTTTTTTTACGAAGGGATTGCTCATTACTAATGGTTAACTTTAACTCATGCATTAGAGCGTTTATACCATGCGTTAGCCTGCTTATTTCGTCTCGCTTACCTTGTTTAAATTCTAGCATTGTCATGGTTTCGGGATTAGTGGGGTCAATTGTCGCAAAGCTGTCTGTTAGGTTTTGAATAGGCTGAGTAAGCCATTTGCGTACAACTAACGACACAAAAAAAGCGATGACGATTGATTGAATCAGCATTAAAAGAAATTCTTTTATAAGTGATGACTTTGCTTGCTGTTCAATAAATTTATCGTCGGGGTATATGGCAAGTACACCTATAAAGGAGCCTTCTATAAAGGGATGAATTAATTTAATTAAAACAGCTTCATTTTTTTTGTTAGTAGAGCCACTTGCAATAAATAACTCCATTTCGCCTTTTGCGTTTGCTTCTCCTTCTAGGCTTGCGCCTTGCACTAAATCGTTACTTAGTAAGCCATTGATAATTTCTTGGCTTAATTCATGATCGTTTAAGTAGGCAGCTATTGCGGCTGTTTTTCCCATTGTTTGTGCTAACTGCTGCACGAGTAGGTAATTGGTGTTTTTCTTTTCTTTAAAACCCGAGTAATAAGAAAGTGTTGACGATACTAACGTAACTACAATAGCGACAATGGCGATTGATAGGGCAACGCGTACGTAGAGTGCTTGGCTAATTTTTATCAAATGTGTATACCACTTTTACTGCGTCTGTAACCTGCGATTGAGGAATATAGCCAATTGCAAATTGTGACGCCGCTATTTTGTTTAACGCGTCTTCAACGGATGTTGACGGTGAAGGGGGCTTTGCGCGCCCTGAAAACAATAACCTAGCCCAATAAGCATTAATTTTTTGCTCATCTTTGTTGACCAGTTGCAGGTAAAAATCATTTTTTAATGTTGATTGCGCCGGCAAATCGAGTGGTTTAGAGGTTTCACCATCAGGGAACGTTAAATAACGGCCCATGTAAATATCAATAACTTCGCGCTTAGACAAGGCGTTAATTGTATTACTTTTATTAACCACCACTACAAACTCTGTAGATTTTGCATTAACACTAACAAGGAGCAGGCATAGCGGCAGCAACAGATAAAGGAGTACGTTACGATAGCTCATCATTGTTAAAACACCATACTAGCGTTCAAACTTAGCATATGTACTTTGTGGCCTTTGTCTACATCGGCAGGATTACTAAGACTCCATAAACCCGCGCCTTCGGGCTTTATATCAAAGCGGTCTAATTGAGCTTTTAGCGCTAATCGCTCCGACAGTTGCCATTTTACACCTATGTTAATTGAATGCTGATGAACATAAGGCACCTTAATAGCAGCTTGTGTTGCAAGTGCTAGCTGTTGTATTGGCTCTGAAATTTGATCGGGTATGCCTGGTGAAAAAACAGGTTCGTTTACTTGTATAACATCGTGACGATTTTTTGCTGCTGAAAAGCTCGTGTAAAATATTGCATTATTTACCCTATAACCAGCGCTAATATAAGTATTGAGTACTGATGGAGCTATTATCCAATCGGATTCTGAAATACCTACTTCAGATTGAATAAGCCAATTATTATGATCGTAGGTAAGTCCAAAAGCCGCGTATTCTATACTGTGGCCTTTGGTATTAAATTTGTTAGATATCGTTTGTGCTTGTGGCCATATACTTTGTGGTACTGCGTCTAGTAAAGCTAAAAACTCATCTAGTGAGTCCAGCTTATAGTCACCAAAATCAGACTTTGAAAGTGAAAAGCGCACTGTCCAAGAATCCAGTGAATAGGTAGCACTAAAGGTTGTTAAGTTATCAAAATCTATAAAAAAATCTTTGTTGTATGCTTGTAACTTTGCTGTAGAGCTACCATAGGCGAGCTTTAAGCGTAAAAATCCTTCATCAATGGCTTTACTGTATTCAATATCCACGCCGTCGTAATTTCCTGCAATGTTTGCAAAAGAGTAGTATTCGTGAGGAGGGCGTATCCATAAGTAAGCGTATCCTACATAAGGATATTCAGAGAGTAAGTAAAGATCGCTATTTAGCCGACCAGCACGGATAGCCCAATGGCGTGAGGGGCGGTAACGTACAAAGGCGAGCTCTAAAAAGTTATCAAGACTTTTAAAGGTATGATCTTGTAAAACGACTTGTACCACGGAGTCCCAGTTTTTTGAGAGTGAGATATTAGCTTGCCCACCTAAAATTGAATCACGCGTTGCTGAAAAGCCTGTATCGTTTTCGTTTAAATAATTAGATGCAAAGGCGATATCTGAATCGTCAGTGTAACTGAGTGTTAAGGATGCAAAACCGCTAAATTGCACGTCTATTTCATTTGCATAGCTTTTATTAGCAGCAGAAATTACCAATATAGCTATGGCAATTGTACCTCGGAACAACATGTTAGCGCTTATTTTTATGATATAGATAATAAAAAGATAGCACATTTTTTTAAATTACCAACTTTACTAACATACGTTTTTACCATAGGCATTAGGATGGCATGGACAGGCAGCTTACATTCTTTAGTGTTGGTTTTTAATTTAACTTAAATTGTAAATTTAAAACATAACACTATTCTAAGTTTCACATAAAAGAGGCTATTTTAAGTTGCTTTAATTTTTACCTCTCAAAGTAATATTATATTAACTACGTAACGTTATTTATCTTATTTGTTAATTTACAATGTTATATTGTTGCAATGGGTATTTGATATGGTATAACATTCGTTCCTATGTAATTTCCCTAAATAGAGTTTTAGTGTGACAACACCTACCGCGATTAATAAAACACCACCAATTGAACAAAAAACGTTTGATAAACACGTTAGCAACACAGGCGCCGCTTTAAACGATACGATGATTGAAGTGAGCTCTTTAAATTTTAGTATTAAAAATAACGCTATTTTAAAAAACTTAAGCTTTAGTGTGGCTGCAGGCGAGGTGTATGCGCTACTCGGTGGTAATGGTGCAGGTAAATCAACTACATTAAAAACGTTACTCGGATTTAATAAACCAACTCAAGGCTCTGTAAAAGTAGCCGGTAAAGAGGTTACACAAGCGCTTGATTTTGTACGTGGCAAAACCGCGTATTTGCCAGAGTCGGCAACACTTTACCCGCATTTAACTGCTCGCGAAAATGTTGAATATTTTTTATCACTTGCTGATATTAAAAAATCAGATGAACAAATTAACGCGGCTTTTAATCGTGTTGCACTGCAACACGATGCATGGGATCGCCACATGCAAACTTATTCAAAAGGCATGAGGCAAAAAACAGCAATTGCACTTGCAATACTTCGTGAAGCACCCATTTTTTTACTTGATGAGCCTACATCGGGCCTAGACCCTGTTGCTATTGATGAATTTAATCAACTTGTACGAGAGCTTGCATTAACGGGTGCGACTATTTTAATGGTTACCCACGATGTATACGGTGCCTGCCAAGTCGCTAATCGAATTGGTTTACTTAAAAACGGTGAGCTGGTGGGAGAGTTTGATGCGCCCCAAAGTGGGCGTATTGATACCGAGCAAGTACACGCTGCGTTTGGGCATCACGCTAAAAGAGGTACTTAATGAGTATAAATAACTTTTCAAAGGTGGTGATTGTTGCCAAAGATGAGTGGCGTTATTGGCTTCGCTCAAAATTAGCAATGACCGTGCTTGCTATTGGTTTGGTGCTCACGGTTGCCTCGGTGATTGTAACGGCTATTACCATGATGGAGTTAAGCCACTCACGGCATGAATTACAGGCAACTAGCGATAAAAGCTTTGTTGATCAACCCGACCGTCATCCACACAGAATGGTGCATTATGGGCATTATGCATTTAGAACGCCTTCACCACTTAGTACGCTTGACCCTGGTATTGATGCCTACACAGGCAACTCTATATTTTTAGAAGGGCACAGACAAAATAGCGCAATGTTTGCAGATAGCCGCCAAGGTACTGCATTAACTAAATTAGGTAGTTTAACGCCTGCATTTATTGTACAAACACTCGCACCTTTATTACTGATATTAATTGGCTACAGCGGTATTAGCCGCGAGTGTGAGTCACAAACACTCTCGTATTTGTTATCGCAAGGTACATCGGGCGCAACGCTTATTGCAGGTAAAGGATTGGCGCTACTTTCTGTTGTGGCTTTAATTTTAACTCCGCTGACGGTATCGGCTTTATTTACTGTTGCTGCGGGCGAAAGCTTACTGGCAGTTGTAAGTTTTGTTGTTGGCTACGCTTTATATTTAACTGTGTGGGTATTACTGATTTTACTGGCATCGAGCGTGTTTAGTAAAAACAGTGGCAGCTTTACCGCACTTGCCTTTGTGTGGATTTTACTGTGTATTGTTATGCCACGCGTAGCAAGTACAACAGCCTCCACGGCTGTGCCATCTGCCGGTAAAATAGAAACAGACTTTGCTGTAAAAGCCGAACTTAGAAAACTAGGCGACGGCCACAACACAAACGACCCCGCATTTAAGCAACTTAAACAATCACTCCTTAATAAATATAACGTTAGCAGTATTGATGAGTTACCCGTTAATTTTAGAGGGCTAGTGGCAAGCGAGTCTGAGGCTAAACTCACAAGCGTACTCAATAAGTTTGCTGAGCAGCGTATGCAAGCTGAACTTAAACAAACAAAGGTATCGCGTTATTTTGGTTGGGTTTCACCTATGGTGGCTATTCGGTCGTTATCGATGATTGTGGTAGGCACGAGTATTGAAACTCATCACCGCTTTTTGCGTGAAACCGAACAGTTGCGTTTTGACTTTGTGCAAGGGCTTAACAAAGTTCATGTAGAAAAGCTTAGCTACCAAGACGATATGAACCGCAATGCCAGTACCGAAACGACTAAGCAAGCTCGTGTAAGTGCACAAAATTGGCAAGTACTGCAAAACTTTACTTTTAATGTAGATAACGCACAAGTGAGAGCGCAGCGAAGTATCCCTGCATTTTTACAGTTATTTCTTTGGATTGCAGTGCTGTTAGGCGGTATTAAATTTGTAGGGAAGCGTTTGTTATGAGTTATGTATTTTCACAGCTAATTCGTGAATGGCGTTTTTTACTTCGTCAAAAATATTTAGTGATATTACTAGCATGTACATTTGCTATATCGGGGTTTGCAGTTTTCAGCGGGCTTAGTGAAGTAACACAGCAAAAGCAAACTATTGAGCGCTTAAAAGCCGCCGATTTAACAGACTTAACTAACGTTCAACATAAATACGAAGACCCAGGCTCACTTGCCTATTACAGTTTTCACTTAACGTATTCATCGCCTTCAAATTTAGCGTTTGCTGCTTTAGGCGAGCGCGATATTTACCCATGGAAACACCGCTTAAATTTACTTGCCCTAGAGGGACAAATTTACGAAAGCGATGCGCAAAACGCAGAGCTAGCGCAGGCGGGTAAAATTGATTTTGTATTTGTAGTAAGTGCATTAGCACCGCTGATAGTTATTTTACTATTTCATGATTTATTTGCTAATGAGCGAACAAGCGGTAGGCATGATTTATTAGTAACTACTGCTAGGTCTTACTTTGCATTATGGGGGGCACGTATAACTGTGCGGTTGATTGCGGTAATAGTGTGTTTAATGCTGCCATTTTATATAGGTACATTGCTTAGTCATTCGGCCCTTGCTGATGTGGGGTTTGTTACTTTTATTTGTGTAATTTACATTGCGTTTTGGACTGCGCTCAGTGTGTGGTGGGGTAAAAATGCCAGCAGTGCGCCGCGTGTTGCTTCAACGTTAATTGGTTTTTGGGTGTTAGTTGCTTTTATTATTCCTATTTTAGGCGATTTAGTTATAAACAAAACGGTGCACTCACCAAAGGGCGGCGACATTGTGCTTACTCAAAGAGAGGCCGTTAACGATGCATGGGACTTACCAAAGAAAACAACAATGGATGCTTTTGTTGCTTCAAATCCACAGTGGAAAGATCACGTTGATATGCAAAGCGAGTTTGAGTGGAAATGGTATTACGCATTTCAACAAGTTGGAGACGAAAAAGCAGGTGAACTTTCACATGCGTATCGTGATGCTGCGCATACAAAGTATCAATTAGCGGGAATTGTATCGTGGTTTTCACCGCCATTACTGTTACAACGCAGTTTTACACGACTGGCGAGCACTGATGCTTTAGCTGCATTTAGATACGAATACCGTATGCGAGGATTTCATAAAAGTTTAAGGGAGTTTTACTACCCTTGGCTGTTTATAAAGGGCAACCCACCAAAAGCGGCGCTTAAGAATATGCCTAGCTTTAAAAAAACAATGCTTAATGAAATGGATGAGCCTGAAGTTACAGGCGTTAAGCTAAAAGAAAATTTATCAGTTAACTAATTAACAAGGTTTATAATGAATACCAATAATAAAGGGCTAAAGCTCACCTATTTAAGCGCATGCTTAGTCAGTTTATTTAGCAGCCATGCTATGGCTGTTGAGCAAAACCAAAAAGATGACAGCGTTAATAATAGCCCTATTGAAAGATTGGCTGTAATGGGTTCGCGTCAAGCGTATCAAGGTAAATTTAGTGCGTTAGAAACACCGCAATCAGAACTGAAAATAGATTTAGAAGCGCTTGAAAACGCAGGTGCGATAGATTTAAACCAAGCACTTGATTTATCGGCTTCGGTTGCTCGTCAAAATAACTTTGGTGGACTTTGGAATAGCTTTGCACTACGTGGTTTTGTAGGCGATGAAAACTTACCAAGTAATTACCTTGTAAATGGGTTTAATGCCGGGCGTGGTTTTGGTGGCTCGCGTGATTTGTCGGGTATTGAGTCGGTTGAGGTTTTAAAAGGCCCACGAGCTGCCCTATTTGGCCGAGGAGAGCCTGGTGGTACAGTAAACCTTGTTACTAAACGCCCAACATTTGATACAAGTGGCGAGCTAAAGCTAAGCGTAGGCAGCTTTGACACCTACCGCGCTGATGTAGATTACACCACGCCCCTTAGCGACGACGTAGCAATTAGACTGGTTGGTTTTTATGAAGACGCAAAAAGCTTTCGCGATACGATAGAAACAACTAAACAAGGCTTTAGCCCATCAATAACATGGAATATTAATGATAATAGCCAGCTAATATATGAGCTTGAATACAGCGACCAAGAGGTCCCTTTTGATAGAGGCGTATTAGCCATAGATGGCGAACTTGGTTTAATACCACAGAGCCGCTTTTTAGGTGAGCCAGGTGATGGCCCAATAGAGGCTGACGTACTTGGTCATCAATTAGAGTTTGTTCATGACTTTAATGATAACTGGAGCGTATTACTGGGCGCTAACTATCGTGATACATCGCTTGAGGGTTTTGCTACCGAAACCGGTTTTGCAGGTGTTGTTGATGGCGAGGTAAATCGCTTTAGGCGTTATCGTGATTACGATGCTACATACCAAGTATACCGTGCAGAAGTTACCGGTAATTTAGAGGTTGCTGGGTTAGAGCATCGTTTAATAATTGGTGTGGACTCTGATAAATTCGAAAATGATCAATTTGTTCTTCGCGTGCGTGGCGATCAGTTTATTAATGTATTTAACCCCGTGTATGGTGCGTATGAGTTACCTACGCCAACGGCCAATACCGATAAGTTAGAAGTGCAAGAGTCGTTAGGTATATTTATACAAGACCAAATAAGCCTAACCGATAAGCTAGATATACGTGTAGGTGCACGTTTTGATGACTACGAACAAACACTTAATAACCGTTTAGCGGATACTCAATCTAAGCAAAACGAATCGCGTGTTAGCCCGCAGTTTGGTGTCGTGTATGAGGCGAGTGAGTTTTTATCTGTTTATGCTGCTTATGGCGAAAATTTTAGGCCTTTATCAGGCACTGATACAAATGGCGATGGTTTTGAGCCAAATCAATCAACGTCGTCAGAGGTAGGCGTTAAATTTACTTTAAACGATGGCGCTTTATTTGGCACTATCGCGATGTTTAAAGTAGAGCAAGACAACATGCTGGTGGTTGACGATCCCACTGCATTTACTTTTGCTGCAATAGGGGAAGCACAAAGCAAAGGCATAGAAATTGATATAAACGGTGAGCTAACGGATGATGTAAGCCTATGGTTATCGTATGCGTATGTTGATGCAACTATTGAAAACTCATTTTTTGATGCGAACTTTGGCTATACCGTTGAAGCGGGCAGTTCTTTATTAAATATTCCTAAACATCAACTTAGTTTACAGCTTGTTAAATCAGCCGAGTTATATGGCAAAGCAATTAAATTTGGCGCAGGTTTAGTTTATGTAGACTCTCGAAACGGTTTTTTTGGTACCGACTTTGAGCTACCAAGCTATGCAACAGCGCGTACGTTTATAGATATTGATGTAACTAAGGCAATTGGCTTGCGTGCAGAGGTAGATAACCTGTTTGATGAAACTTATTACACTAACTCATTTGCTGATGCCTGGGTTCAACCGGGCACACCCAGAAGTGTAAGGCTATCTGCAACGTATAAGTTTTAAACGTAAACTAAAACGATACTAACGAAAAGGCTGCTTAAATTAAGCAGCCTTTTTGCTTAGTTAAAAACTTAGTTAAAAACTCGATTAAAATGGTGCATAGCCGTCGTTCGTCTTTTTAGGGTTAATCCAGCGCTGTTTAGCATTAATAGGAATGCGTGGTGCACCTTGTGCTGGTAATCGCCCACGTTCTCCATACAACCACAAAACAAAATTAGTTCGCTCACCACTGGTAATAGGCTTTGCTGCGTGTGCAATATTGCCACGATGTAACATGGCAGTGCCGGGCTTAAACGTAAGTGAATTAATGGAGCCTGTGTACGGGTGATAAAAGTCAACTTCTGACCCTGTAAACTCTTCGCCTGGTAAGTTTAAGTTAATATTAAGCGTTACGGCCGATGCATCGGTATGTGGGCGAATTGACGAATCTGTGTTTGGCTCATAATAAATAGAAAAACCAAATGTTTGTGTATCAAACCCCGTAACCTCCGGGAACAGCATACGCGAAATAGGGCGCATGTAAGTGTTTAGTATTTCGTTATAAAACGCTTGAATGCTTGGCGCTGCTAAATGACCTTCTGATCGGCTATCAAGCATTGCACCACGGCGATTTAACACTATGCCATATGGTGGGCGCATAGGAATTTGCGAATTCCATACTTGTTCTAAATACCCGCGTAATACGGCAAGGCGCTCTGGATCAAAAAATTGAAATTGAAATACATCAGTCGCTACTTCGTGTAATAACGCTTTTACGGCCAGCTCTTTTGATGGATCTTCCCATGCTTGCTTTACTGCTTCGCGTAGGTTTTTATCAAGTAGTGTATCGTCAAGCGTAAACGTTGAGCCATCTATTGATGTTGTTTCCCATTCGCTCCAGGCGTTTGTAATTAGGTCGGTGTTACTATTCCAAAAGTGTTGTACTGCTGGTTCACGGTAAAGCATGGCTTGGCGTGTAGGTAACTCTAGAGCACGCGCTAGCTGTAATTGATTGGCAAACATTTTGTGTAACTCCAGTTGTTGAATTTGGTTTATATCAATCTAGGAGTGCAATTTATTGCATTTGATTTAGTAGATAAACAGCCTGCTTTAGGAAACAGAATATACTATTTATTGATAATGAAGGTTTGTATACTTTTTGAAGCAGAGAAAGCTAGCTTTGTAGATATATAAAAGGCTGCACAATACGCAGCCTTTTGTTGGTGTAATTTAAGTTGCTTAATAAATACTAGTGGGTTGCTCTGTCGCCCCAAATATTTTCTAGGCGGCTATCGCGACCACAACGCCAACGATAAGTGTTGTATCGGATTGGGTTGTTTTTGTAATAATCTTGGTGAAAGCTTTCCCTCCCTTTAATAGGGTAAAAGGTACTTGCGTTTAGTATAGGTGTAACCACAGTTTGATTAGGAAACTCGGCTACAACAGCTGCTTTTGTTTTTTCAGCTAATTTACGTTGTTCGTCGTTTTGTGCAAATATAGCGCTTAAGTAACTAGGGCCTTTATCGCAAAATTGGCCTCTGGCATCAAAAGGATCAATATTTACCCAGTAATGATCAAGTATACCTTGATAGCTTACTATGGCTGGATCGTAAGTGATTTCTACGGCCTCGTAATGGCCTTTATGATTACCATTGTATGTTGGGTTTTTAATTTTTCCGCCTGTAAAGCCCGATATTACATCGGTTACGCCTTCTAGCTTTTCAAAGTCACTTTCCATACACCAAAAACAACCTCCAGCTAAAACGGCTTTTTCGGTTTTAGCTGCATGAGTAAATGTGCTAAACAATATTGCGGCAGATGTTAATACGAGTGCGAGTGATTTTTTCATAAAATTATCCACCTGAAGTGTGAGTTTAAATACTTATGAAGTTAGACCCGCTAAGTGCTAATACTATTTCATTGTAGAGGCATAGTTTTAGCTGGCTAACTTATATATGGTGCAAACTAATGTGCTTAAGATGTTTTATAAACGTAAAGCAGGTATTTAGATCACTTTTTAGTTAGCAGCATGGTTTAATTGGGTTAGCCAAATAAGCGTTATTTAATGGGGTGTTGAATTATGCTGGCTTGTTCATTAAAGTGACAACATTCGAGATATAAATTAGCAGGTGATAAATGAACCAGTTAACTGAAAAATCAATAAGCTGCCCCTATTGTGGAGAAAGTATTGAAGTATTACTTGATGCAGCAGATATTGATGAGCAATACATAGAAGACTGCCAAGTATGCTGTAAGCCTATTTCGTTTGTAGTATTTGAAGATGAAGACGAGTTAAACGTTAATGTTTACAGTGAAGACGAAGCATTTTAACTAGTTAATTAGATATTAGGCTGCAAAATTGCAGCCTTTTTATTGTGTATGTGTTTGGTTAGCTATTTTGCTCACGCGCTAGCTGGTTAGGAAGAAGTTCTTCTACTATTTCGCGTGCTGGAAGTGTATAGCGTGTGCCGTCAAACATTACTGAGGTAAACTCGTTAATATTAGTAATGCCTGTTAAGGTCCAGCCTTCGCCGCGCTTTGGGCAATATACTGTGGTAGTGGGTTGTATTACTTGAAAATCGTCACTCATTACGTTCTCTTACTCTTTTTGCTTTAAAGATAATGCTTGTTAATGGGGTATGGTAAGTTAATAATGCCTGCCCATAAAGAGCTAATTTAACTAACCACTTAAATAAAATGTTTAATACCACAAAGCTTGAACGCGTTACGCTGCGTTTAATTACCCACAAACACGCTGCGTGTTTATTTAATATTTTAAACCACCCGCATGTGTCAGAATTTAACGACTACGAAACACCGCTCAGCAAAACACAAATCAAACAATTAATACAAGATGATATTAGTGCCTACTACGAAGGCGAAGTGATTAGAGTTGCAATTGAACATAATATATCTGGAAAGTTAATGGGTACTTGTGGGCTTTATAATTTAACGCCGTGTAAAAGTAGTGCGTTTATAGGATTTGAGCTGCACCCCGACTTTTGGGATAAAGGCGTAATGTTTGAAGTAGTCACCGGTTTTATTGAAACGCTACTTAAGGAAATTGCGCTTAAACATTTATCGGCTGAGGTGAGTGCACACAATGCACGTTCCCATAATTTACTTATTAAGTTAGGTTTTAGCTTAAGAGAAAATTCTATTTGGCATAAATCACTTTAACGAAAGACGGCAATTATAAGTGCTTATCTTTTTTCAATCCTGAAAGGTCAACGCCTCCAAGTGTAAATAAAATACAAAAAATAACGGCTTTCTATTATAGTTAAGCGTAAGCAAATGAATTTGTTACCCGTGTTTTATTAAATATTTACGCTTAACAAGGATTTTATATGCTAGAAAAACTATCTCAAGATGCGCTTGTTATTTGGGCAACCATTGACCCCATAGGCACTATGGCGCTGTTTGCTGCGCTTACTTCTCATTTAACAGATCAACAACGTCGTAAAACAGCCTTTAAAACGGTCCTCTATGCTGGTTGCGTACTATTGGGTTCTATATTGATTGGGCAGCTAATACTTAATGCGATGGGAATTAGGTTGGTGTCGTTTCAGTTAGGAGGCGGAATTATATTGTTTTTGTTTGGCCTGCAAATGATATTTGGAAACGATTCTAACAAAGCTAAACAAGACCCCGATCACGATATAGCAGTGTTTCCGCTAGCTATACCAGCAACTGCGACCCCTGGCGCTATTTTGGCGGTGATACTACTTACCGACAACCATATACACCCAATTACCACTCAAATAGGCACAGCGCTTGTTACAATTGGTGTGTTGGGTATTACTTTAATACTATTGCTGCTTTCGGGTAAAATAATTAAGCTTATTGGTACTGGCGGCGCGTCTATTTTAACGCGTGTGATGGGGATGATTTTAGCCGCGTTTTCGGTTGAGCTTATTATGACCGCGCTTGAAATAAAACAATGGGTTAAGCTCGATTAAATAACTCTTAAACATTTGAAGGAATGCCGCATGGCAATAAAAATAACAAAACACTATTTTATTAATTTAAGTTTAGCCGTAGTCATTTTTGCTATCGGTATTTTAGCCATACGCTATTACAACCATTATGTATCGGCCTATACAGACGTAACAATTAACTCAAGCGTGCTTAATGAGTCGCGCAAAGTGTTTATAAGATTACCCGCTAATTACAATCCTAAAAAAGCGTATCCGTTAATTATTAAAACCGATGGTAACTTTAATTTAGATACATGGGACAAAGCACTTACAAAACAAGCTAAGAGCGAA
Organism: Pseudoalteromonas sp. c7(2019); assembly: GCF_011378625.1. Lineage (NCBI taxonomy): Bacteria > Pseudomonadati > Pseudomonadota > Gammaproteobacteria > Alteromonadales > Pseudoalteromonadaceae > Pseudoalteromonas > Pseudoalteromonas sp. c7(2019). The sequence continues at coordinate 180,466 of NZ_WTKS01000006.1, forward strand.
AAAGGGGATAAGGCTATATTGGTGTCTATTCCTAATTTGTTTTTTACAGATACACGTAATCGCGATTTAGTGCCTCCTTATGCTCGCCAAGATGTAAATACACAAGCGCGCCCTGAGGGCGAAACACTTATAGAGCCTAATGGTGAAGCCGACAAGTTTTTAGCGTTTATTGAAACTGAGTTATTCCCGTATTTATCGGCAAAATATAAGCTTAGTAATAACCGTGTATTAAGTGGTTTTTCGGCCGGTGGCAGCTTTGTACTTTATACACTGCATACAAGGCCTGAACTGTTTAATGGCTACTTTGCATTTAGCCCAGCGGCTTGGTATGACGACATGACAGTGGTTAATAATGTAGAAGCGTTTTTAACTACTCAAGCAAATAAAATTAAGTCGCCTACTTATTTATACCTTTCGGTGGGTGGAGCAGAGCATCCGTTAATGTTAAAAGCGTTTGATAATTTAGAGTCTGCTTTAACAGCAAATCCTAATAATAACCTTGTGTGGCAAAGCGCTATAAACGAAGGTGCTGAGCATTCAGATAATCCAACACTGAGTGTATCAAAGGCATTAGCTGGTTTTAGTAAGTTTATTAAAAAGTAGGTTAGATAGGCATAACCGGTAACTGTGTGCATATACAGTTACCGGTGTTTTAACTATTTATGATAACGAATCAGCTTCATAGCACTTTACTTAGTTTAATGTTATTAACGACTTACAAAGGGAGTTGTTTTAATTTATTTTTACACAGTAAATACGCGCACTGTGTTTATATACAGCACGTAGGTGTTGAGTTAGAATACAGGCAGTACCTATGAGCATATGTGATCAGCAATAATCAGTGCAAGCACTTTGCAATTTCAATATAGTTTCACCATCTTTATATACTCTGCATGCAATTAATATAAGTTAGCTGGTGGCTTTACAGTAAAAGAACACATCATACTTAATTTTATTATAATGCTAAGCTTAGCAATAGAGTCAAATTGAAAAAAAAGTAATCAGGAAGGTAGTGCAAATAATCAAGTCTACGGTAACTTCAGCCAATAAAGATATAGATGCGAGTAGTTAACCTATTTGTGATTCGTTAAAATTTTGCTCGTTCATTGTATTGGGCAGCAAACGGTAGACGTAAAAATAGGGGCATCGTGAGTTGATGGTATTACACATTAAAAAAACAATACCAGTGCGGCTGTTAATGCATTTGTTGAAATAGCCTTAAATGCAAAACCAAATATTCAACAAAGCATGGCGAAATAAAAAAAGCCCAGTTAAAAAAGTTAAAAGGGCTAAAAGGGTTGTGCTTAGGGAAGTTGTAGTCGTTTTTAAACTTATATTTAGAGCTTATATTTAGAACTTATATCTAAAACCAAATGCTATACCGTCGTCTTCCGACTGCTCCATTTGTGCTTGTTGATCGTTGTTATCACTTTCGAAGTCACTAAAGTCCTTACGCGCTTCTATGTAGGCAATAGTGGCTTCGTCAATTAGGTAATGAAGGCCAATAACAGCAAACTGACGCTTAAATACATCGTTAGGATCGGCGTTAAAGTTTGGCTGAATTACGTAATCATCGCCGGCATCAAACACGTTGTAGGCAATAAAAGGGCGAAAGTCGTTATCAAAACGGTATGATGCGAATGTTTCTATACCAATTGCGTCTTTAATTAAGCGACCAATGTTATCTGTGTCGTGGTTTTTGTTTTTATTTACGTTGGCAGCAACGTAAAGGCCGCGTTTATCGATGCTGCCCCACATAATACCGGCACCATAAATTAAATCTTCAACATTACGAGTAGAGCCATCGCCAAACGTTAAATCAAACTCACCTCGGTTAACACCTGCCGTAAGCGTTAGCATATCGGTAGGGGTATAAGTAACAGACGCACCAAATGTGTAGTTAAATTCAACTTCTTGGGCTGCACTATCGCCAGAGTTCCAAAGCGTTTCGCATTCTTCTTCTGAAATATCGCTTACGTCACAGGTATAAAACTCGCTGTTTTTAAGCTGCGCTTGTACTGCAAAGCTAAAATCGTTATAGCTATTGCGGTACTGGACTAACTTATCACCACGGCCAGTGCCATTTACAGCGCCATCGTCTTTGTTATAGGTGTAAACGCCTGCTGCATTACCATCCCATACAAAGCTATTATTTGTTCCATAAACTACGTCGTACCATGCACCCCATTGTTTACCAATGGTAAGTTGACCGTACTTTTCGTGTGAAAGGCCTGCGTAACCTAAACGGTTATACAAAAATTCGTCCTGAATTGACTCAAAACGATTGTTATAAATAATGTCGCTACTACCAACAGGGTTTACACCCCATTCTACAAGAGCAAGGGCAGTCCAACCTTTCTTTAGCTCTCTAGTAAAACCAAAGTTAATGCGCGAAGTGCCGTTAACAACTTCGGTTTCGTTTTGTGTGTTAATTACACGCACATCAAGATATCCACCTACTTTTAGAGTGTTTTTATCATCTTTGTATAACTCTACCGCCGAGACAGCGGGTGCGAATACAATACTTGCGCTAATCAGTGTCGCTAATTTTTTGCTCATCTTGTGTGTTGCCCTGTGTAAATTTTTAGTGTTTTTACGTAGGTAAAAATTCAGATTTGAAGACTAACAAAGCAATAAAGAGCTCAAAAGTGAAAAATACTCAACAAAATTCACAGGCAGATTCTATTGATATTCACTAGAGGTTAATTTTGTTTTTCAGGTGTTGCAGAAGTTTGTTTTTATATTGAATATATAGGTAAATAGGATGGTAAATTTGTGGTGTGTTAAAAATTTAATTTGAATTAATTTCATCTTGTTCAAAAAGTAGCAACTAGTGCAAAAGCTCTAAAAGTGCTTTATTTTCATAAATATAACTTTTTATTGTTACTTCGTGTACAAAAATGAGTTAAGTAAACACACAAACACGTTAAAAGTGTTTTTACTCTAATTCAGTATACGTAATTCTAAACTCCCTAGACATATTAAAGTGAATATATTGATGAATTTTTACTTGTGTAAGCTGAATAAAAATTTACAAAACCATTTAATTTAATCTGTTATTTGAGTTACCCACTATACAGTGCTAATAAATGGCTAAACGCGTTAGTTTGCCTTTAAACTTTCATAGAAAAACAGGCCATTTTGGTTTAAACTGCGCGCAATTTAATTACATCCATACTCCCTTGGAGGGTAGCGCTATTATTAGTACAGCTAATGTCACCATGCAATTTGGTGCTAAACCATTATTTGAAAATATCTCAGCAAAATTTGGCGATGGAAACCGTTACGGTTTAATCGGTGCGAATGGTTGTGGTAAATCAACATTTATGAAAATTTTAAGTGGTGAGCTTGAAGCGTCTTCAGGTAATGTTAGTACTGATCCTAATGAACGCGTTGCTAAACTAAACCAAGACCAGTTTGCCTACGAAGAATACTCAGTAATTGATACTGTGATCATGGGTCACAAAGAGTTGTGGAAAATTAAACAAGAACGCGACCGTATTTACTCTTTACCAGAAATGAGTGAAGACGACGGTATGAAAGTAGCCGATCTTGAAACTGAATTTGCCGAAATGGATGGTTACTCTGCTGAATCTAAAGCAGGTGAGCTTTTATTAGGCGTAGGTATTGGTACGGATCAACACTTTGGCCCAATGTCAGAAATTGCACCAGGTTTTAAATTACGCGTGCTACTTGCTCAAGTATTGTTCTCAGACCCAGACATTATGCTACTGGATGAGCCTACCAATAACTTGGATATTTACACCATCAAGTGGTTAGAAGACGTGTTAAACCAACGCGACTGTACCATGATAATCATCTCGCATGACCGTCACTTTTTAAACTCTGTGTGTACTCACATGGCCGACATTGACTACGGTGAGCTACGTATTTACTCAGGTAACTACGACGAATACATGTTTGCAGCAACGCAAGCACGTGAGCAGCTACTTAGCGAAAACGCGAAGAAGAAAAACCAAATTGCTGAACTTCAACAGTTTGTATCACGTTTCTCTGCTAACGCATCTAAAGCTAAACAGGCAACATCGCGCGCTAAACGTATCGACAAAATTCAGTTAGACGAAGTTAAAGCGTCTTCACGCCAAACGCCGTTTATTCGTTTCGACCAAGAAAAGCAGTTATTCAGAAACGCGCTTGAAATGAATAACTTAACGCAAGGCTTTGATGACAACACGTTGTTTTCTGGGCTTGAAGGTTTAGTAGAAGTTGGCGAACGTATTGCTATTATTGGTGAAAATGGTGTTGGTAAAACAACATTACTTAATACATTAGCAGGGCGCTTAGCACCTAAAGCCGGTGAGTTTAAGTTTTCTGAAAACGCGAACATTGGTTACTACGCGCAAGATCACGCAGATGAGTTTGCAACCGACATGAACTTGTTTCAGTGGATGGAGCAATGGCAACAAGAAGGCGACGACGAACAAGTGGTTCGCAGCTTCTTAGGTCGTATGTTGTTCTCTCAGAACGATATTAAAAAGTCAGTTAAAGTAATTTCAGGTGGTGAGCAAGGCCGCATGCTGTTTGGTAAAATTATGATGCATAAACCAAACATATTGCTAATGGATGAGCCAACAAACCACATGGATATGGAATCTATTGAAGCGCTTAACTTAGCACTTGAAGCCTACGAAGGTACATTAATGTTTGTATCGCACGATCGTCAATTTGTATCATCGGTAGCTACCCGAATTTGGGAAGTTAAAGATGGTAAAATCATTGACTTTAGAGGCAACTACGCAGAATACCTAGCTAGTAAAGAAGCTTAATTAGCTATTTACCCGTTAACCCTAAAAAGCCATGTTTAAACATGGCTTTTTTTGTTTTTGTGGCTTTGTATTAGTCGCAATTAATATGGCTTTGGGTATAATACCCGGCTTAAACAGGACATAAGTCCGCTATTTTAAAAATACATTACTGAGGAGTATTTATGACTGTTGGCATTATTATGGGTTCTAAATCAGATTGGCCAACCATGGAACATGCAGCACTTATGCTTGAGCATTTTGGCATTAAGTACGAAACTAAAGTCGTGTCTGCACACCGCACTCCTCAATTACTTGCTGATTACGCAAGTTCAGCCGCAGAACGCGGTATTAAAGTTATTATTGCTGGCGCTGGCGGCGCGGCTCATTTACCAGGTATGGCTGCTGCTTTTACATCGCTTCCTGTACTGGGCGTGCCTGTAAAATCAAAAGCATTAAATGGTGTTGATTCACTTTTATCTATTTGCCAAATGCCTAAAGGCGTTGCAGTGGGCACACTTGCAATTGGTGAGCCGGGCGCAGCAAACGCAGGTTTACTAGCCGCACAAATTTTAGGGTGTCAAAATCCAGAAATTTTTGCAAAAATTGAAGCGTTTCGTAAAGCTCAAACCGACACTATATTAGCTAATCCAAACCCTGCAGAGTAATAATGAATATTTTAATATTAGGTGCAGGGCAACTTGCACGTATGATGAGCCTTGCAGGCGCGCCGCTTAATTTAAACGTGGTTGCATACGATGTAGGCAGCAAGCAAATTAAGCATCCGCTAACTGGTGAGGTTTATAGCACGTCACTTGAGCAAGCAATATTAAACGCTGATGCAATTACTGCAGAGTTTGAGCACATTCCTGATGACGTACTAACACTTTGCTGTAACAGCAATAAGTTCTACCCTGGGAAAGCCGCTATTAAAACCGGTGGCGATCGCTCGCTTGAAAAAGCATTGCTTGATAAAACAAACGTAACTTGTGCGCCGTATCAATTAATTACTGAAAAAGCGCATCTTGAACACGCAGTTAAAACCCTAGGAAAGCCACTTGTTATTAAAACATGCCAAGCGGGTTACGATGGAAAAGGCCAATGGCGTTTAAAATCGGATAGTCAAATAGACGAAATTTGGTCACAAATGTCTGATTTTATTGCATCGGGCACCGAGCTTGCGCCACATACAATTATTGCTGAAAAAATGATCCCGTTTGATCGTGAAGTATCTATTATTGGTGCGCGCGATAAACACGGTAATGTTGCTATTTATCCGCTAACAGAAAACGAGCACACAAATGGTGTGTTAACGCTTTCTATTGCCGGTAAAAATAATCACTGCGTTGAAGCGCAAGCAAACGATGCATTTACAAAAATAGCAAACGAGCTTAACTACGTTGGCGTATTAGCAATTGAGTTTTTTGATGTACAAGGCACGTTACTCGTTAACGAAATTGCACCGCGTGTACATAACTCAGGCCACTGGACGCAACAAGGCTGCCATTGCTCACAGTTTGAAAACCACATGCGTGCTGTTGCAGGTTTGCCGCTTGGCAATACAGAGCTTAAACACATTACCGCGATGATAAACGTACTAGGGCAACCTAATATTCCAGCTGACGTACTTAAATATGCAGATGTGACTAGCCATTGGTACGGTAAAACTGCAAAACCAGGTCGTAAAATGGGCCATATAAACGTATCGGCCACTAGCATGAACGACCTAGCAGATAAATTAGGTGAGCTTACTGAATATTTACCTGAGCAAGACTACCCTGGTATTTTAAAAGCGGCGGCAAATTTAATCCTTCATTAAATGGCTAACCGTTTTATTAAATGCCGAGCTTGCTCGGCATTTTTTTGTACTTAAAAAAAGCGCAAGGTTACCTAGATTGTGAAATAATGATTGAGTCTAAAATTTTACAGTGAAATTATTTAATGAAACTTAAAGCAATTTATAGCGCACTACTTGTTGCCGCTTCTTTTAGTCCTTTTTTTAGTAACAGTGCATTTGCATCAGACTCTCTTCGTGTTGCTACTTTTAATGTAAGTATGGATGCAACTAATCACACACCTAAAGGTGAGCAAGTTAAAAGTGATGCTTTAGTTAATGCACTTAAAGCAAACCACCAGCAAATTAAGAATATAGCGGAAATTATTCAACGTGTTCGCCCTGACATTATTTTACTTAACGAATTTGATTACATCCCAAAAGAGCAGGGAATTGAATACTTTAATAAGCATTATTTAAATGTAGGTCAGCAAAAACAAGCCGCTATTAATTACCCTTACTCTTATATTGCCCCTGTAAATACAGGCCTAGCTACCGAGTTTGATTTAGATAACGATGGCAAGAAAAATGGCGTGATGGGCGATGCACAAGGCTTTGGCTTTTTTGAAGGCCATTACGGTATGGCTATTTTGTCGAAGTACCCAATCGATTTTGATAAAGTAAGAACCCTTCAAACCTTTAAATATAAAGACATGCCAAATGCACAAATGCCCGTAATGCCTAAAACAGGCGAAAACTGGTATAACGCACAAGAATGGCAAGCGTTAAGACTTAGCTCTAAATCGTTTTGGGATTTACCTATTAACGTAAATGATAAAACCATTCATGTTATTGCATCTCACCCAACACCCCCTGTATTTGACGGTGAAGAGGATAGAAACGGCAAACGTAACCACGATGAAGTAAGATTAATTGCCGATTACGTTTCAAACGCTAAGTATATTTACGATGATAAAGGCGAAAAGGGTGGTTTAAAAACTTACTCCCGGTTTGTTATTTTAGGTGATTTAAATGCAGCCCCTGAAGGCGATAAAGCCCGCACAAATACCACCGACCAACTACTTAAAAACCCATTGATAAACGCTCACTTTGTTCCAAAAAGTGAGGGCGCTAAAGAGCAGTATGCTGTGCCTTATGCACAAAATTACAGTGCTAATTGGCAAGCGCGTGTTGATTACGTTTTACCGTCAAACTACGGCTTAAAAGTTAAAGACGGTGGTGTGTTTTGGCCAACTAAAACGAGCGATGAATATCGTTTAATTAAAGACAGAAACGCATCGAGCGATCATCGACTGGTGTGGCTTGATTTAATAGTTGAATAACGCCTATTAACAGGGGATGCGCTAGTAAACTGAGCTTTACCCTGTTAAATGGCTATTTATCTTAAAAAATTGCAATAACTTGAGTGCTTCTGCTTAAATACGGCTTAATTATAATAACCGTATAGAAGCACTATGATTTTTAATTTTTCTTCATCTAAAACGTTAGTGGCCTTAGCTGTTGCCTCAAGTGTCATGCTTGCAGGTTGTAGCGCGACCGCTAACACCTCATCAACACAGCAAAGTGCTTTACCAGCAACATCGGTTGCTGCGGTTGTAAACACGCCAGCAGATATCGGCTCACAAAAAATAACGCTAGAACAAGCAATGGCCGATCCGGATTGGATGGGCAATCAGCCAGAGAGCGCTTATTGGGCTAGCGATTCGGCTACTATTATTTATGCTCAAAAAGAGCAAGGTAATACACTACGCGATTTATTTAGCCAATCGGTTACTAGCCAAACAGCAGAGCAGGTAGCACTTAATAAACTTCATACTGTGGGTTCAAATAAAGCTGTTTATTCAAAAAATAAAACAATGGCGGCCTACACGTTTAAAGGCAATGTGTTTGTTAAAAACCTAAAAACCGGTGAACTTAAACAAATTACAGCGACATCAGCAAGCGAATCTAAACCACAATTTTTAAATAATGGCGATTTAGTTTACCGCCAAGGCAATGTATTTTTTAAAGTTGATTTAAAAACAGGCTTAACGAGCGAGCTTGCTAACTTAAAACTTGCTGATGAGCCAAAAGGGATTGAAGAGCCAAGCACGTATATTGCTAAAGAGCAGCATAAATTGATTAAGTTTGTGGCGCTTCAACAAAAAAATAAAAAAGATAAGCAAGCACGTAATGAGCAAATTAATGAACAAAACAATTCAATTGCTAACACGGCTTACTACTTAGGTGATGGTAATAAAGTTGCAGAAGCACAGCTTTCGCCAAATGGTGATGCGCTGTTAGTCGTTGTACAAAAGCAAACAGATTGGCGCGGTGATGGCGATATTATGCCTAACTACATTACAAATGACGCCACTATAGAACCTAAAAAAGCACGCCGCCGTGTAGCCGATGCTAAAGAAGAAACCTCAAAGCTTGTGTACATCAATTTAACTAACAAAGAGCAAACATCACTTAGCTTTAATACCTTACCGGGCTTTGATGAAGATGTTTTAGCCGCAGTTAAAAAAGAAAATTATGCACGTGATGGTAAAACATATAAGTCTAAAAAGGCGCCTCGTGGCATTAACCTTATTATGGACTGGGGTTTTGAGCAAAGCCCAATAGTATGGAACGATGACGGCTCACAAGTAGCTGTAATGCTTGAAGCATGGGACAACAAAGACCGCTGGCTTGCTACCGTTGATTTTAAAAACAACAAACTTGTCTCGCAACATCGCCTTCATGACGATGCATGGATTGCTTACGCGTTTAACGACTTTGGTTGGTTACATAACTCAAACACGCTTTATTACCTATCGGAAGAGTCAGGTTACAGCCAGCTTTATAAAAAACCAATTAACGGCAAAGCAACTGCGCTAACACAAGGCCAATTTGAGGTTTCTAACTTAACGCTTACCAGCGATGACAGCGCTATTTATTATAAAGCGAATGTTGAGCACCCAGGCCTGTACGAAATTTACCGCGTTAACCCACAAACAGGTAATAGCGAGCAAGTTACTGACTTAAATGGCATGACTGATTACACGTTAAGCCCAGATGAAACTAAGCTACTCCTTAAGCACTCTACAATTACCATGCCTAATGAGCTTTATGTAGCTGATGCTCAAGCCAATACAAAAGCAACGCGCTTAACGCATACTGTGTCGGATGAGTTTTTAGCTAAAAAGCTAACTGCACCTAAAATTGTTGCTGTGCCATCGAGCCATACTGATCAACCTATATACGCAAAAGTGTATTACCCAGCTGATTACGTTGAGGGTGAAGTAGGTAAAAACCGCAAAGCGGTTATTTTTAATCACGGCGCGGGTTACTTACAAAACTCACATATGGGGTTTTCGGTTTATTTTCGTGAATTTATGTTCCATTCATTGCTCGCTGATGAAGGTTACATAGTAATGGATATGGATTACCGCGCATCTAAAGGTTACGGCCGTGATTGGCGCACCGCGATTTATCGTCAAATGGGCACACCTGAAACACAAGATTTAGCCGATGGCGTTAAATGGATGGCGCAAAATGCCAACGTTGATACCAAAGCAGTTGGTACTTATGGTGGCTCATACGGCGGCTTTATGACCTTTATGGCATTGTTTACCGCGCCTGAGTTATTTCAATCGGGTGCAGCACTACGACCTGTTACCGACTGGGCACATTACAACACAGGTTATACGGCTAATATATTAAACCATCCTGATGTTGACCCGATTGCATATGAGCGCAGCTCGCCAATTTATTACGCTGAGGGTTTAAACAAACGTTTATTAATTAACGCACCCATGGTTGACGATAACGTGTTTTTTCAAGACTCAGTGCGTTTAGTACAGCGCTTAATAGAGCTTGAAAAACAAAACTTTGAAACAGCTATATTCCCTGTTGAACCACATGGTTTTGTACAGCCTTCAAGTTGGTTAGACGAATACCGCCGTATTCATAAATTATTTAAAGAAACGCTTTAATCTTTAATTCTTAAAGTATAAAAACAAAAACGCCGCATTAGTTTAGTTAACTAATGCGGCGTTTTTATTGGGTTGAACAAAATCTAACTTTATTTTTTCTTTTTAAAGTTTTTTTTAAGGAGCTCTATAGCCAGTGGTAGGGCAAGCAGAGTCCCGCCAATTACACCAATTAAATGTGCGTCAATAGCCACAGTGGAGTTAATAAGCTTTCCTATATCAGCATTAGGGCCGCTAAATTGCTCAAACGCTATTTTAATCCATACGCCTATAAATAATAAATAACCCGATTTAAGCCCTAAGGTTATATCTTTAACTGCCCCCCAAATAATTACACCATGCAGCAGAGCACTTAATCCGGTGTAAATATGTATGCTTGGGCAAAACCAATACACGCCGAGTCCACACCACAGTGCTAGCGCAGTTGTATTAAAAGCGTAGCGAGTAGGTGATGTGTATTCGCCATGTAAAAGCCATATTAGTAAAACACCACTGGCATTTAGTCCCAAATGAGCCCAATTAGCATGAACAAATTGGCTAGAAAAAATTCGCCACAGTTCGCCTTCATCAATTAGGCTTCGGTTAAATTCAAGTAAATTATTTAAATCAAATGCAGCAAAAATGGTACTAAATAGCAGCAGAATAATAGGCGGTAATATATAACGAGGTTGAATAGGTAAATTAAGCATTTTATTATATTTTTTTAGTCAAAATTTTTGCATATTGTGCCCGTTTAACTTTAAGATGCCAAATACAACTACGTAATTAAGTGTTTTTAGTATTTTTATGCATTTTAAACTTAACTCATTATTTGCCATTGGACTGTGCGCAGTATCACTGCCTTCATTTGCACAGCAAGCAACTCAAATTGAAACTCGCGAACCTGAAGCCGCTACTGGATTAATCCATAAAAAAGTAGTGCAAGGTGATAAATACATGGTTGCTGCGGCAAATCCATATGCCTCAAGAGCCGGTCAACAAATTTTAGCCCAAGGCGGCAGTGCCGTAGATGCTGCCATTGCTACTCAACTAGTGCTTACTTTAGTTGAACCGCAATCGTCAGGTATTGGCGGTGGTACATTTATGATGTACTACAACAAAGCAAACAATAAGCTGACTAGTTTTGATGGCCGCGAAACAGCACCTGCAAATGCAGACGAAACGCTGTTTTTAGATAAGCACGGTAAAGCCGTTAAATGGATTGAAGCTGTAGTAGGCGGACGCTCTGTTGGTGTGCCTGGTATTTTACATGCCTTTGCAAGCGCGCATAAACAATACGGTACATTGCCGTGGGAAGCGCTTTTTAAACCGGCTATTGAACTTGCAGAGCAAGGCTTTGTAATTTCGCCGCGTTTACATGGCTTATTAGCACGCCAGTTAAACCCAGGCGTGCTGAGCATGCCGATTATTAACGAATACTTTTACCCAAATGGTAAATTAATCGAAGCGGGTAGCGTTAAAAAGAATCAACCACTTGCTGATTTATATAAAGACATTGCAAAGCAGGGCATTGATGCATTTTACAAAGGCGAAAACGCTAAACAAATGGTTAATGCTGTACAGCACTCTAAAATTGCCCCTGGTAAATTAAGTGTGCAAGATTTAGCAGATTACAAAAGTATAGAACGCGATGCGGTATGTATACAATACCGTGCTTATAACGTGTGTTCTATGGCGCCACCAAGTAGTGGCGGTGTAGCAGTACTACAAATGCTTGGCCTACTTGAGCATAAAGATATGAGCGCACTTAAACCAAATGGCGAAAAGGCGATTCATTACTTTAGCCAAGCTTCGCGTATTGCATTTGCAGATCGCGATATGTACATGGGCGATCCCGATTTCACTCAAGTACCTACAAAAGAGCTTTTAAACAAAGATTACATTGCCTCACGCGCTAAATTAATTACCGAAACAGACCAAAAAGCCGTAGCCGGTAATCCAGTAGGGTACTTAAGTTATGCAATGGATGATTCATACGAGTTACCTTCTACCTCACATGTATCTATTGTCGATAGTAAAGGTAATGCCGTATCAATGACCAGTTCAATTGAAATGGCGTTTGGCTCTACGGTTATGGTTAATGGCTTTATTTTAAATAACCAACTAACTGACTTTTCGTTATCGCCACGTAAAAACGGCAAGCTTGTAGCAAACCGTGTAGAGGCCGGTAAACGCCCGCGTAGCTCTATGTCACCGGTAATGGTATTTAATAAAGATGGCAGCTTACGTTTAATTGTAGGCTCACCTGGTGGTAGTCGTATCATAGATTACGTTGCACAAGTTGTTGTGGGTGTTATTGACTGGAATTTATCAGCACAAGACGCTATTAACTTACCGCGTACAACAAATCGTAACGATTACACCAGCCTTGAAAAAGGCACAACCATTGAAGCCATTGCGCCTGCGCTTACTAAACGCGGCCACAATGTACGTATTATTGATTTAAACTCAGGCTTACACGCAGTTGAAGTTAAAAATAATACCTTATATGGTGGTGCGGACCCTCGCCGTGAAGGTGTTGCGTTATCTGATTTAACTGATAATAACGCCACTATACAATTTTAAATTATGTATAATATGCATGTGGGCAGTGAAGCCCGCATGTATTTTCTCTCAATGGTCTGACTAGCTTAATTGTCGTTGCAATTAAACCTTTAACACTGATAATGACAGATCATAACTTAAGACTCCGTTAAAGCTTGGAAATATGACAACTAATACTGATCCTAACTACTTATATATTCATCATTCTGGCCCTGGCCTAATTGAAACACCGCTATTAAATAAAGGCAGCGCCTTTAGTAAAAAAGAACGCGAAAATTTCAATCTTGCTGGTTTACTTCCTCCTCGCTTTGAAACAATAGAAGAGCAAGTTGAGCGTTGTTATCAGCAGTATTCTAGCTTTACCGACAACCTTAATAAGCATATTTACTTACGTGCGATTCAAGATAACAACGAAACACTTTACTACCGTTTAGTGCGTGATCATCTTGAAGAAATGATGCCAATCATTTACACGCCAACAGTTGGCGACGCTTGTGAAAAATTCTCAGACATTTATCGCAGCGCACGTGGCTTATTTATTTCGTATGAAGATCGTTACCAAATTGACGACATTTTACGCAACGCTACCAAAGGTAAAGTAAAAGTTATTGTTGTAACTGATGGCGAGCGTATTTTAGGCCTAGGCGATCAGGGTATTGGTGGCATGGGTATCCCAATTGGTAAATTGTCACTTTACACTGCGTGTGGTGGTATAAGCCCAGCATACACATTGCCTGTAATGCTTGATGTGGGTACTAATAACGAAAAGCTTTTAAACGATCCTATGTACATGGGTGCACGCCATAAGCGTATTGCTCAAGACGAATACGATGAGTTTTTAGATTTATTCATTAAAGCGGTTAAACGTCGCTGGCCAAATGTATTACTTCAGTTTGAAGATTTTGCACAACCAAATGCAATGCCGTTACTTAAGCGCTACCGCAATGAAATTTGTAGCTTTAACGATGACATTCAAGGTACTGCGGCTGTAACGGTCGGTTCTTTACTTGCTGCGTGTCGTGTTAAAAATTCAACCCTAAGCCAACAAAAAGTAGTTTTTGTGGGTGCAGGTTCTGCTGGTTGTGGTATTGCTGAACAAATTATTAGCCAAATGGTTTTTGAAGGTATTACAGAAGCTCAAGCGCGTAGCCAAGTATTTATGGTTGACCGTTTTGGCCTACTTTCAGAGGGGATGGAAGGCTTACGCGATTTCCAACAAGCACTTGCACAACCTCAAGGTTCAGTAAGTGATTGGACATACAGCGGTGAATACGCATCACTTCTTGATGTTATGCACTGTGCACAACCAGACATTTTAATTGGTGTTTCAGGTCAACCAGGTTTGTTTACTGAGCAAGCTATTCGAGCAATGCACGCCGGTTGTGAACAGCCAATTATTTTCCCATTAAGTAATCCATCTAAGCAGGTAGAAGCGCATCCTGCTGATGTGATTAAGTGGACTGACGGTAAAGCACTTGTTGCAACAGGTAGCCCATTTGATCCGGTAGAACACAACGGTGAAATTTTCCCAATCCCACAATGTAACAATAGCTATATTTTCCCGGGTATTGGTTTAGGTGTTATTGCCGCTAAAGCGACACGCATTACAGATGCTATGTTAAGTGTGTCTAGCGAAATGCTTGCAGAGTCGTCGCCGCGTGCAAACACAGGTAAAGGTAGTTTATTACCAGCCCTAACTGAAATTGAAACGCTAAGTAAGCGTATTGCATTTGCCATTGCTAAAAAAGCAATCGAAGAGGGCGTTGCTCTTGAGATTACTGATGATGCGTTATGGGCAGCAATCGACAAAAATTACTGGTTACCAAAATACCGTAACTATAAACGTTGTAGTGTTTAATAACGTTTATACGTAATTAAAAGTAAATGGTGTAATAGCATTAATTACAACGCTTAACAAAAAACAGGCAATGGCCTGTTTTTTTGTGCTTGTTCATATTTAATTAACCACGTACGGTGTTTACTAGCATTTACATAATTAAAGGATCGACTTAATGAAAACACTGACTCTTGTTTTAGGTAGTGCACTGGCTTTAAACGTACTTAGTTTTGATGCACTCGCGGCAGCGACTCCCGATGCTCCTCATATTTATGTTAAAGGCGAAGCTACTCTTACCACAATGCCAGATTACGTACAGCTTAGTGTAGGTATTACCGAAGTTGATAAAGACTTAATTGCTGCTAAAAATAAAACCGACTTAACCATCGCCAAAGCAATTAAGCTCGTAAAAGAAATTGGTGTTAAAGAGGAAGATATAAACGCCGGGCAAATCTCAATAAACCGTGATAGCCAATACAACCGCACTACCGGTAATCAAGAATTTAAAGGCTTTAAAGTATCTCGCACGCTAACTGTAAAACTTAGCGATATAAATAAATACCCTGAGTTACTACAAAGCTTAGTTAACAACGGTATTAACGAAATTAATCAAACGCAATTTTTAGCAAGCAACTACAACGAACTTCATAAAAAAGCGCAAAAGTTAGCAATTAAAGACGCACGGGATGCAGCAAAAGAGTTTAGTGAAGATTATGGCGTTGATTTAAAAGGATTATATAGCGCGTCACTAAGCCCACTCAATGTGCAGTCGCAACCTTATATGCGCGCAGAAAAAGTAATGATGGCTGATAGCGCACCAAGTAACTATGTACCTGATGCCTACCATGCTGGAGAGATTAAAGTAACAGCCTCAAGCTATGCTGTGTACTACATAGATTAAAATATAGGTTCTTCCTAGGGACGATTAACTCTATGTTGCTCGGTTTTTACTTAGCCCACTAGGTTACAAACCTCGCGCCGCGATTTAATCGCCCCTAGATTGAACAAATTTCAATCCAAATAATTCAACACGCCCTAGTGGTGCTCAAAACGTGCCACCAACTTCTCACCTTGCTCTTGGCTAATACGCGCTATAGAGTTGAGCATATTAGTCACTTCGCGTCTGTCGTATTCATTAGTTACATGTTCATTTATGTCATCAACAATCGCATTTAAGTAATTAAATAAACTGTTTCGTGCATCGGTATCTTTATGGGCAACAAACAAAATATTTTTAAATGCCTCAAGCACGTTTGTCATTACGTATGCATCGCCTTTGGCGTAATTACGCAGCGGTGTAAAGTTGTCGTGTAATAACTCATCAAAGCTTGTTTCATGAAGGTATAACAATGGGGCATTATCACTGTGCTTAAACGAGTAGTTAATATCGTTAATTGAAAGTCGTTGAATAAGTAAAATACTCAGCATATCAATTGATTTAACCGCAGTACCTGGATCGTTTATGCCCGGGCTCATTGCCTTAACTGCAATTTCTGATATTTGCGTTAACCCATAACGGTAATGATCGCTAATGTACTCTTCTATATAAAAAATAAAGCAGTCGAGAATTTTATTTATCAACTCTTCATCGTTTGATATGTCTTTATTACACTTTAAAAACGGATAGCCTTTAACTGTAAAATAGCCTTGGTTAACAGAGATATACACCTTTATATCTTGCTCTGCCAAAATGGCACAGAGCTTATCGGTTTGCACGCCTTTATAATATCCTTCTGTTTTACTGCTAACCGAATGCCACTTGCTAAAGTCTGGAAAGTCTTCAACTGGGTTCTCTTGTTGTCTTTGTATTATTGTTTTAATTTCGTTTTTAGTTTGGCTAAACAAGCCATTTAATACGTTATCAACCTGAATGGCGCGAGAGATTGAATGTATAAAAAATACAAACAAACCTAATGAAATCAGGCCAAAAATAAGTGCAAACAGTACACCAATTGAAGGAATAGCCGTACTGCCACCTTCAAGTTTATTAATATTTATAAGCATAATAATTGAGTAAATTATGCTGCCTAAATAAAAGCCCAAAACCATTTGGTGTGATTTACGCGTAATAAGCCCAGGCACTACGCGGGGCGATAAACTCGCACTGGCCGAATTTAAAACCACCATTACCATCGAAAAACTAAACACAGTAAGCGAAATAATACTCCCCGCTAAAGTGCTTAAAATAGTACGCGCGTTTTCGGCGCTATCAACAAGTACAACCGATATAAACGATTTCAGCTGCTCAATAGGGGCTAAATATTCAACCGACATAGTTATAATGGCAAATACTAAAAAGCCCACTGAAAGCATAGAAGGGTAAAAGCCAATACTGTTAATCATTTCACGGTAACTGTCGGCTACTTTGCGAGGTACAAACATAAAATCCTTATGTAATTTTCTACTTACTTAATACCCTTAGCTTAGCATAGGCATTTATTAAACTTCTGATAATGCTGCTCAAATTTATATGTTATTATCACGCTCACAATAATAAAGCGCATGCTTATGCGATAAAAATAACAGGAAAACGCCGTGATCATTTCAACTTATGCTGCATTACTTGCATTCTTTTACATTTATTTGAGCTTTAACGTAATAAAAGTGCGCCGCGCGGAGCAGATATCACTTGGTGATAATGGTAACGCAACGCTACAACGTGCTGTGCGTGCCCACGCTAACTTTATGGAGTACGTGCCAATTGCTTTAATTTTACTTTTTTTGGCAGAGTACCAAGGGCTTGCTAGCCATTACTGTCATATATTAGGTGGTGCGTTATTAATAGGCCGTGTGTTTCAAAATTTAGGCATAGTAGAAAAAAGCCTGAAATATCGCCAAATTGGTACCATTACTACATTTTTAGTGATTATTGTTAGCGCCTTTGTATTGCTAGTGACACGCGGATAATTAAAGAAAAGTTAATGAGCAAAATATTTATAATAGGTTTACCGCGTACCGGCACTACTAGTGTGTGCCACGCATTTTTAGAGCTTGGTATTACAACGGCGCATACCGCGTATACTAATGCTTGTTTTGAAAATGCTAACGCGATTGCCGACACTCCCATATTTAATGACTTTAAAGCGCTTGATATTCATTACCCAGACTCTAAGTTTATTTATTTAGAGCGCGAACTTGGTGCATGGCTTGTATCAATAAAACAGCTTTTAACGCGTATGCACACTAATTTAACCCGTGCAGACGGGGGCTTTAATATTCATATAAAACGTTGTTATTTAAATACGTTTAGTGAGCTTTCGCTTAATAATATTAGCGACGATAGTTACTTAGCAGACTGTTATAAAAAACATTTTAATGATGCTCAAACGTACTTTAATAACCGTGACAACGATTTTTTATCCATTGATATAGCAAAGCCTGATAGCTATAAAA
Organism: Pseudoalteromonas sp. c7(2019); assembly: GCF_011378625.1. Classification (NCBI taxonomy): domain Bacteria; kingdom Pseudomonadati; phylum Pseudomonadota; class Gammaproteobacteria; order Alteromonadales; family Pseudoalteromonadaceae; genus Pseudoalteromonas; species Pseudoalteromonas sp. c7(2019). Next base: position 198,754 of record NZ_WTKS01000006.1, read on the forward strand.
AGCTATGCAATTTTTTAGCGTTAAAAAGTGATAAAACTGATTTTGAAAAAATGAATATGGGCGGAAAAGTCACCGCATGGAACGATATTAAACACCCGTTAAAAGTTGAGTCTACGGCTAAAGGGCGCATAGATAAATTACTGCCTTACAAGATTTTTTAAATCAAATACGTTAAAATCCCCGCATTATTATTTAAGTTGTACAGAACATGTTTGAATTAAAATACCACACCCCATTTGAATGGACCGAAGTTGTCCTTGCTGACTTTAATACTTTTTTACAAGATCATGCCGCTGCTGAAAAAAAAGCATCGGGTATGGCTATGTCTATGCTTTCGCATTATCCAGACAAACGTAAATTAGTAAAAGCTATGACCGATTTAGCACTAGAAGAATTAATACACTTTAAACAAGTGCTTAAGTTACTTTTAGAGCGCGATGTAAACTTAGGTGACGACAAAAAAGATCCGTACATAAAACAAATACGTGCACTATTTAGACACGGTCGTGATGGTTTTTTAATGGACCGATTACTAGTAGGTGGTGTAATTGAAGCACGTGGCCACGAGCGTTTTTCTTTAGTTGCACAAGCACTTCCTGAGGGTAAAGAAAAAGACTTTTATGTTGCTATTGCTAAGTCAGAAGAAAAACATAAAAACCTATTTGTAGAACTCGCTTACGAATACTTTGAAAAAGAAGAAGTTGATGTTCGTCTAGAAGAGCTGCTTATAGCTGAAGCTAAAATTTGTGAAAGCATTCCGTTTACAGCCGCTTTGCATTAATTAAAACTAGCGCAGAGCTTATTTTACTCGCTTTGCGCCATACACTTCTGCTCTTATTTCTTTGTTAATCTCTTCATGAATCATTGATTTGCAATTTGCGAATCAAAATAATAAAAAACACGTTCATACATCTTAATCCATTGATTATAAAAACAAAAACCTTTGGCCTCATACTTGCTACCTATATAGTAAGCAAATTGAGGGAAAGGCTTATGTTAAAATTTATTTTTATACTATTACTAATATCTTTTACCGCTATGGGCAGTGAAAGTCATTTAGATTATATAGAAAATGCAAATGGTGAGCGGGTACAAAAAGTATCGCACTTGGTTAAATGGACGCATACTCGCTTTGTGTTTACCCGTGATATTTCGCGTATAGCACTAGGCCACGAAACAACGCTTGATGTGAACGTGGTAAATGGCCGTGAGCTACTAATTTTAGCTAAAAAGTTAGGCCGTACATCTATGATGGTGTGGTACGACGATAAAAGCTCTGAAACATTTTTACTTGGCGTAACCGAAGACTACAGCGTACTAGAAAATGCCTTAAACGATATTCACCCTGACGTACAGCTAACCATAGCGCCTGATCGCCATGCTGTTGTATTACGTGGTGAAGTACCTACTATAAATTATCGTCATGCCGCTTATGAAGCTGCAAAAAACTACCTTTATGCCAGTAGCTCACAAGCATCACAACCCGTTATCACCTCAAATCCTAACCAAGGTATGTTTAATTCACTTGCTCAACGCTTGCAAGGCTTGGGTAACGCAAACGGCGGCAGCTCTCAAAACTCGAGTAAAGTCGCTATTATTAATTTAATAAAAGTAACTCAAGCACCCAAGCCTAAAGAAGAACGTATTAGCGAAGTAATAAAATCAATGGGCGCAGATAAAGTGACCATTAAACGCATCTCGGTTGATGAGTTATCAAATGACGACAACGATGTGTTTTTACTTTCCGGTTCTGTAAAAAACCAGATAGAGCTAGTGCGCTTATTAAATACAATTAATAAATTATTCGAACCAGAGCAAGCATTACAAACTCAGGGATCTCCTCTTGATCCTAATAATTTAATGGGCGGCGCAACGCAGGATAAAAGTTCAGGTATTGAAGTACTTGCCAACGAGTCGGGCGGTTTAATAAATGATGCTACCTCAGGATTAAATTTAAGTAATGTAAGTTCAAACATTGCAAGAGCAACGTTGCTTTCAGTGGCTGGCGGTAAAGTTTTGTCGAGCATTGAAGTTGAAGATTTACCGCAAGTGCGTGTATCGGTGCAGCTATACGAAGTAAATCAACGTAGGTTAAAGCAATGGCGCCCAGATATTAGCGTGCTCTCTAATGGATATGAAAAAGAAGCGGGCTTGTTTGGTCGTGACGGTATGACTAATCGCGAATCTGGCTCTGCAACAATAGAAAATGCGCTGCAATTAATTGGTGGTCAATTAACTAATAACTTACAGCTTTCAACCTCACAGTTTGCCATTGATATGTTGTTTTCATTACTTGAACAAGAAGGTATTTCTCGAACGCTTTCTCGCCCTACAATCACGGTTTTAGCCGGTGAAAGTGCCGTGTTTAAAGTCGGTGGTGAAGTACCTGTACCTACAAGTTATAGCCCTTCAGGAATTACAAGCGGGCAGCAAGGTAGTAGTGGGTCGGTGTTTAGCGGTACAGAATTTAAATCATTTGGAGTTGAATTAAATGTACGCGCCATGGTTGACGACAAAGACAGAATAACACTTGATCTAAACCCAGTAATTTCATTACCCGATACCACGTTAACCGCCGAAATTGCACAAAGTACAGGCAGCAGTTTAAACAGCAGTGCATTTAATACACGCAGCATGCAAACATCAACGCGTTTAAAAGACGGACAACCTCTTATTATTGGTGGCTTAATTAGCACTGATAACAATGCAAGCCACGACTTTGTACCTGATGGCAACGGCAATAGCATGCTAGGAAAGTTAAGCGAAACAACCAGCAAAAGTGAAAACAACCGCGAGCTTATAATTGTTGTAACTCCAAACCTGGTGCGTGAGCCAATTAATACATTACGTTCGTGGGAGCAGGCAAATATAGACACCCAGGTACTTAGCTATATACAGGAGCAAGGGCTATGAAAATATTTTATATTATTTTACTTCTTACTTTATCGGGTTGCGCTCATATTGATTACAAGCCAACAGTAAATCCTTACAACGCGCTCGGTGACATCGTTAAAAAATACCAATTAAATGCCCAACCATTAAAGTGTGAAGGTATAAATGCAAGTAACTGTTTGAGCCTAGTGCATGAGGTGAATCAATTAATGCTTGAACACCCCGATAACACGGCAATACTGTCGATATCGGCCTACGTACTTTATAAAAGTGGCCGTGCTAATCAATCTCAACAGGTTATAAACACATTACTGAATAAAGCTAATCCACCATTAAATGCAATTACTTTAGGGGTTACGTTAGCAATAGAGCAAGGTAATTTAGCTAAAGCAAAAAGCATTGCTCAATACGGCGTTGATGTTTTTGGTACACATGCTTCACCATACCTGCAAATGGCCTCTATACATTATGCCCAGGGCAGTTACGTTATAGCTTCAAACTACTTAGAGCTTTCGGTTAAGTTTGGTTTAAATAGTACCGCCTATTTTTACCATAAAGGGTTAATTGAAGAAGCGAATACCAATAATTTATTGGCTTGTGGCTATTATGAGCAAGTTTTACGTGCAGAACCCACGCATAAAAAAGCACTTGCTAGGCGCGGTAAACTCTCCGTTTTAGGTAATTGTTATTCTTAAGGCCTTCGGGCCTTTTTTTATGTCTACAATTTGGCATTATTAAGGAGCCAAAACCACTTTATTATTTATCAAAAATAGGAGTAAAGCTTACGCTCATCCTACGTTTTATACGTAACCTCACAAGACTGCTTTTAATATTTACCCATTACACTATCCATCAGTTTTAATAATACTTTCAATAACGTAAACCTAGCATTATTTATCTAAAATATTTTTAATATTGATTTGCATTTTGCAAATCAAAAATGAAAATATCTAATAAAAAACAACCATTAAAAACATAACAAACTGTATTTAATGGTTATTTATAGCTGGCATGGTCCTCGCAATATGTAAAGTGAGCATAAGCTCTTCTAATTTAAAGGCTACGATTATGAAAACTATTAAACATAACTTAAATAGCAAAAAGCAAAAAGGTTTTGTACTAACGTCAGAGCTAATCATTCTTTCTACTTCAATGGTAGCAGCACTTGTAATTGGTTTATCTACATTACGTGACTCGGTAACCAGCGAACTTGAAGATGTAGCTGAAGCAATTGGCTCACTTGACCAAAGCTATGTATTTGACGGCATGATTAACGCCGAAGGCACTGCTGAAGTGTCTGGCTCTGGGTTTGTAGATTCAGTTGATGTGTACGCAGGTGATGGCAGTTCATTCACTTTTGTTGCATCAGACTTTAGTGAAAGTGCCGCACTTGTTAATGCAACACCAAGCGGCGATGCTGCAACACGTACAGCAGCTGGCGGTTCGCAAGGTAACTAACGCAAGGTACCCAATATAAGGCAACCAGGTTTGAATACCAAGCTTAAGGCTCACTGCCACAAAAGTGTGGCAGTGAAAGTTACTCTGGAGGAATATTATGAAAAGTAAAAGTAACAAAGGCGCAACCACTGCGGCTCTCACATTACTCATCACCTCTGGCATGTTAGCTTCGGCTTTGGGCATTAGACAGGTAAACGATGAAAATAGCGTAACAGCCTGGGTAGTAAACAAAAATATGTCGGCCGGTCAAACAGTAACCGTTCACGATGTAGAGCAAAAAAGTATAGATCCAAGTAACTATTCAAATATTGCACTGAGCGTTCAAAACCCACGTGCATTAATTGGTCAAAAATTAGCAACTAACAAAATGGTTGAACAACCCTTGTTCGACACCGATTTTATTAGAGCGAAAAGCCAAAACTTATCAGAAGCCATACCGGCAGGGCGTGTTTTATATACTTTAAAACTAAACACCTTAGATATTCCGCTTTCGCGCATACACAAAGGTGACCGACTCGACATAGTCGCTAAAACTAATCGCTTAGTAAGAACAGTTGCCCGTGATGTACAGCTTATTGGTGTTTCAAAAGGTCCTAAATCGCAAGCCGCTAAAAGTGGCGTAATGGATAATTTAGCTAAAGAGTCTAATTCTGCTGCGGGCGGCGTTTCATTAGTCCTTGCGGTACTTCCAAAAGATGTTTATTCGTTGGCGGGTATAGATAACGCCGACAAAGTTTCAATTATTGTGCATAGCGCTTATGACATTGAACAAGGTCGTTTGCAAAACTTTTCACGCTTACAAACCAGTCGCACAATCGAAGTGGTTAAAGGCGTTAAAAACGAAGCTGTATATGTAGCTAAGTGAGTTTTTATGTTTAATTTATCAAGCAAACATGAAGAAGTTCAAACCAGTTTAAGTACCTTTGAAGAGCTTAAAAAGCTATTGCACGATGCCGTTATCGAAGAGTACGAACAAGAGCCAACCGCGCTTTTATCAAGTAATGTTCTCGAAAAAATCTCTGCATTGTGCAGTGAAATTCCACAATTTAATCAATCTTCATTTAATCAACACCAACAAGAGCAGGTTGTTCAGGCTGTATTTGATGAAATTCAGGGCCTTGGCCCTATTGCACAATTTATGCTGGACGATCAAGTAAGTGATATTTTAATAAACGACACGCAAGATATTTGGATTGATAAACAAGGCAAACTACTTTGCACAGCCAGTAAGTTTGACGACGAACGCCATTTACGCCGATTTGTTGATCGCTTACTTGATGGCTGTGGTCGCCAAGTAAATGCGCTTATGCCAATTGTTGATGGCAAACTAAAAGATGGTAGCCGTGTTCATATTATTGTACCGCCTGCGTGTACCAGCGCCGCGATTGTGTCTATTCGTAAGTTTAATCATAAAAAAATAAACGATGACTTTTTAGTTAATAACCATTTTTTAGATAAAAACATCTTATCATTTTTAAAAAGTGCAGTTAAAACAGGCGTTAATATTTTAGTGTGTGGCAATGCGGGGGCTGGTAAAACGTCATTATTAAACGTACTTGCCAACTCAATTAATCCAAATGAACGTGTTGTAACCATTGAAGAAAGCGCTGAGCTTAATTTGCATCACAACCATGTTGTGCAATTGGAAGCCCACGACACAAACAGCGATGGTAAAGGTGCAGTAAGCCTAAGAGATTTAGTAAAAGCAGCCCTTAGAATGCGCGCAGATAGAATACTTGTTGGAGAGGTACGCTCTGGCGAAGTAATCGATATGCTCCAAGCAATGAACTGTGGTCACCAAGGTTCGATGACGACCATACATGCTAACAGCGCAAATGATGCCGTTATTCGTTTATCTACCTTAGTGCAATTACACAATGCACAACTGAGCGATACCCATACAAGTTCGCTAATCGCGTCGAGTATTCAACTTATAGTGCATGTTTCTCGCTCAACTAATGGCACCCGAACTCTAAAAAGTATTGGTGAAATTAAGCGTGTTAATGGCGGCGCACATTTTAGCCCGCTATATAGTATTAACGAAGCAGAGCCTGTACAAAGTGAGTTAATAAATACCTCGAGTGTTATTGAGTTTATGAAAGGCCAAGGGGCAAATGCACAAGAATTAAAAGCATTACTGCACAATAACCCGGAGGCTAACAATGACTAAACTTGATTATTTATTAGCTATAGCGGCGGTTATAACCTTTGTACTTGCAACTAGTGTGTTGGTTTCTTTGTATGCTAAAAATAAAAGCAGCCAAGGCACTAAAAAAGTAGATATTTTAGAAGAAAAAGACGTACTTACTCTGTCACTACGAGTGCTAGGCTTAAACATAAGTAACGCCTGGTTTATAAGCATGGCGTGCTCGCTCTCTAGTAGTTCATGGTTTTTAGCTAAATTATATTATCCAGAGGCATCAACCAGCGCGTTTATTATTTCAATCGTGGTTTTTGTAACCTGTTTTATAACTGTGATTGACTTGGCTCATTATAAATTAGCAAAATTTGAGCATCATTTTTTAGAATTTATTGAAACCGTACAATCGTGTTTAAGCACTGGGCTATCGCTACAGCAATCAATGCAGTTTGCTGATGAACATGCAGACCCATATATAAAAAAACAAAGCACCTTACTAATACAACGCATGAGCATGGGTAGTGATGCCGAAACGTCGTTTGCCCCTTTAATTGAAAGATACAACTGCGAAACCGTAAGATTGTTTGCTCATAGCATCATTACACATACACAAAGCCAGTGTGATTTAACCGACATGCTAAAAAGCGTATGCAACATGATGTCGCTTCGGACCCTCGACCGCCAACAGCTAAAAGCTAAGCTTTCGGGCACTAAATACGCTGCTGTATTTAGTGGTTTTTTACCTTACGCACTAATTCCTTTATTTAGCTATACCGATCCAACCTGGTTTGAACCATTATTAAACGACCCTAATGGTATTGCATTTATAACGGTTGCGCTTCTTTGTCAGCTATTTGGTTTTTTATGGCTACGCCTTAGCTTAAGGGTAACATTATGATTGATATACTTTTACTTATCGGACTTTTAGTAAGTATGGGGTCATTTATCCATATTCATAGGCAATCTCTTAAAGTTGAATTAGATAAACCCGATACTAAAAACATTAATTGGTATCCGCTAATCATCATCTCTAAACGTCAACTAAGACAAGCAGGGATTCAAATTAATAAAATATTAATAAGTCTGTACTGCTTCAAAGTGGCTGCTACTTTTAGTGCATTTACGGTTATAGAACTAACAGGTTATGAGCTGAGCCAATCGATTAAATTGTTACTGTGTTTTATGTGTTTTTTTGCACCCGAATGCTGGTTTTTATTACGTAAAAATCAACGCAAAACCACTATTAATAATAGCTTAGAGTTTTTTTTACGGGTGTTACTGGTTTACATGCGCGCTGGATTTTCACTAGAGCGCTCATTTGCACTGGCGGTTGATCATGGATTAAGTCAAAAACACCCATTATACAAAGAGCTAAAGTTATTTTTATTCGAACTAAGCGCAGGTAAAGATCGTGAATTTGCATTTAATTCACTTTTTGAAAGAACCGGCGTATTAGGAATTAAAAAGCTCGCTAACTTAATGTTAATAGGGTCAAAACTTGGTACGCCACTTATCCAAGCAGTAGAGGCTCAACTTGAAGGCCTAGCTCTAAAAAAGAACATTTTACTCGCTAAAAAGGTAAACAAAAAAGCGATGCACACGACCTTTCCCATTATCTTAATTTGTTTTCCGATGTTTTTGGTATTGGTGTTTTTTCCCGCAGCATTACAAGTAATGAACGTACTTAAAATGCTTGTAGAAGTATTATAGGAGCCTGATATGAAAAAGCATTATCAACAAGGGTACATACTTACTATTGAGCTTATATTAATTATAACAATTTTAATTATTGGCTCAATTGGTGGGGTTATTTTAGTCAGGGATGCCCTTATTAAGCGCCATCAAACTAAGGTAGATAATCAAATTACTGTCGTTGATGCTAATAATAGACCACTCGGTATTGCAGTAAGTTTTGATGAGCACCAAGCCCCACTAATTTTTTATACAGACCGGGGGGCAAACAGCACATACAGAGCGCTAATTGGCATACGAGATGATAGGTTTACCTCACGAGAAGCTGTTTATTACGATGCTCCAAATTGCCAAGGTAATCCGTGTTTAAAGGGCTTAAGCGATGAAGCAACAGACAGCCAAGGTGTGAGTAAACTAAATAATACCGGTAATGTAAGTTATATAAATGCGCTGCAGCAAGGTCCAAATTATGCAATAGGGCAGTTAGGTAATACCGTTATTGGTCAGTTATTAAGAAGCACGCCACAACAATGCCCAGCTAATAGTGAACAAATTCTATCTCGTTATGTATCGCAAAAAGTAGTAACAGGCTCACCTTGTGAAAGCTTTGAAATAGATAAGCAGCCGGCCGACAGCAGTTGTTTAGTTGGGGTAACAGCTTTAGGTAATCCACTTTTAGGTACAAGCGATCAAGGTTTATCGCAATCGTGTGATACATGCCAAACGGGGTACGAATCGCAAGGTGACATACTTGATTTATATTTACCTCAGGTAGAACCGCTTTTAAATACAGCCCTTAATGCGCTGTCATTAGTTGGTATTGGAACAAGTGTTGATATAGAGCTAGGCACTATATGCTGCCCAGAAGGGACACGCTTAGAAGAAGATGAAAACATTGTAGAGACACTCGTCTTCACTATTTTACAAACTACATTTGAGCTCGCCGGTATTGATTTAGTAAATAACCTTATTATTAGTGAAACACTGAGCTTAATAGGGATTGAGCCAGGCATTACATATTGCAAAACATCACTTAATTTAGTTAATGCAGAACAAGTAATTAATATCACTACAGGCGAACCTGCACTTAGTAGCTTAACACCACCATTTAAAGTTTTACTGCCAGTACATAGCGGCCAAAACAGTACAACGTGGATACATACTCCCCCAAAAGGGGAAGGAGAACGTCAATGAACGCCTCAAATATATTTACCTCACATGCTAATGTAGCAGATACACAAACTGATGAAATATCAACAGAAATTAAAGAAACGCTAACACTACTAAAACAGTTTTATGATGTTTCAATTGTTAAATTTATCGATTTTAGAGAAGTTTATTCAAAGCAGTTAATAACCTGCAACGATAAAGAAAGCGTCGAAAATGAGTTATTAAGCTATCAAAAACGCTGTACACAAGAAAAACTATATCTATTTGAAGATACTTTTTTTGATGATGTATCAAACAACACGCACAAATTAATTCGTTTTTATGCACAATATCCAATTTATAGTGTCACTAATAAATTAATTGGCGTAGTGCTGATGGCCGATTTAGCACCTAAAACATTAATAGGTTCACAAAAAGATCAGTTTATTTCATTTGCTCAATTATTGCAGACACAGTTAAATAAAAATTCAGATTTAGTAAGTAATCAAAGTACTAAGCCTGAGAAAAAAAATTATGGTGAAAAGTATATTCATGTATTTAGTTTAGCGCCCGTCGCATTTTTAATTGCATTAGTATTATGCTCATTCACTGCATTACTTCTTTATACTATTGAAAAAAAGGAGCTGCAAAGTAACTACAATCAACAAACCCAGCAATTACGTAAAACGTTATTTAATGCATTAGAGCGATTTGATAATCAAGGATTGTATATATCTCAAAAAGATTTAGTTATTGCAGGCTTTTTACAAAGCCAAAATAACTATACAAAAGAGCAACTTAACAATTTAGTGCAGAGTCAGGTTTCACAAAATTTAACTTACAAAGGGTATGTTGTGTTTGATTCTGAGTATAACCAGCTTGCACTTTGGTCAAAAAATAATTTTTATTTAGCCGCGTATGGGTTTACAAACTGGTTAGAAAAATTTAATAAAAGAGCAAATAAACAAGCAGTAGAAGTATTTACGGTTGCTGATACGGCCTTCTTAATTTCTGAAATAAAAATAAAACAAGGTTCTATTTATACGCTTACAGCATTTGATTTAAGTAAGTTTTTAAAAGCCGTTATTGGCAAATTAAACACTGAAAATTATAACGTTTTTATAGCAACACCACAGTTTACTTTAGGAAAACAAGGAGAAGTAAACCCGAGTATAATTAAAAATAGTATTAGCGCTTTAAGCAGTCGTTTCCCTCCTACTTGGCGCTTGCATGTGCAACCAATGAATAAAATAGTACGACCACAAATAACTAAATACAGTTTAATTAGATTAGGGTTAATCTCTTTTTGTGTATTCGCGTTTGTGTATTATTTTTTACGTTTGCCAAGGCGTTTACACAGTGAAATAAAACAAAAAAATCAGTTAATACTCAATAGAGAAGAGCTTTTTTCAAGTTCTCTGGATGCATTGCCGCATGGGTTTGCTATTTTTAATAGCCACGAATTTCCTGTGATTACCAACAATGCTTTTAATCTTTTATTTGCACAGGTGAATAAACAAAACAGTCAGCTATCGTATAGCCAGCTGATAAGTATTGCGCAGCAGCATAATATTATAAATCACTACCATGAACATCATAAGCTTGATGATGACCGTAACCAATTAATAGATATAGGTTTTACAGACGGGAAGTGGATAACTGTATTACAAAGACATACAGATTTTAATGGTTTCGTTTGCTACTTTAGAGATGATACAGAGGCACATCAAAAAGAATGTTTACTCGCTGATGTTCTCGAAAAATCAAAACAGACAAATCAATTAAAAGAAAAATTTGTTACAAGGCTTAGTAGTCAGTTAAAAACGCCTTTATCATCTTTAAAGTCATTAGTTGAAATATCTAAAGATCCAATAAGCTTTAACGAATTTAAAAACAATGTGGGGAATATTTCTGATGCATGCGACCAGCTCGAAAGTGTAATTCAACAACTCGTAAATATAAATAAATCGGAAATAGGTAAGTTAAAGCTTCAGGCCAAAAACGTAAACCTAAATCAAATGATCAATAATAACATGTCGATTTTAGCTAAAGAGGCTGAAAATAAAAGAATCGCTTTTAAAAATAATATTACGCCTGAATTAACGGTCGCAAGCGATGAAAAGTTAATTTCTCAATTGGTTATTCAATTAGTGACTGAGGTTTTGGATTCATCAAATAATACAACGCTTTCAATTAACGCTCAGATTAAAAATGAAAGTAAACGTAATTACTTATACCTCGATTTTTCATTAAGTAATTTGATCGACAGTAGTAACTTTATAACTGAGCTTAAAAGTATATCGGGTGATGATATAACGCGCTTTATAGATGATAAAGACGTGTCATTAGAGTTAAAGTTTTTTATTTCAATATTTAAAATGTTAGGTGGTAAAGCGATAACTGTAAGTAGTAACGCGAATAAATCAACGATATCACTTTCTATGTTGGTCAACATAGCAACCAAACAAGGTAAAGACAATGAGCAAGAAGTACCAAGTAGCTCGTTAACAAATAATGATTTAGTAAAAGCTAGTTTAGTAACTAACAAACACCAAAACACGCTATTACTGGTTGATGACGATCCTCTTGTTGAGGTTGTAATTAGAGCGATGCTAAAAAATGAGAATATTAAAATAGATTACGCGCGCAGTGCAATAGAAGCGATGTTGATGGTATCGCAAAACAGTTACGACATTATTTTAATGGACATAGTAATGCCAGAATTGTCGGGAACTGACGCTATGTTAAAAATTAAAAAACACAGTGACAATTTGAAAACTAAAATAATTGCGCATACATCGACACCCGATACAGATTCAAAATACGTTAACCAGGGCTTTGATGACATGCTATTAAAACCAGTAAAACAAGGTGTATTAATAAACCAAATAACACGCATTTTAAAAGATAAGTCGTTATAAATTAGCGTATATTACTGGAACAGTAATGAGGTAAAACATGAAAAACACTATTGAAAATATGGCTGAAGTTATCGAGTTTAAAGTAACGCCAATAAATAAAACTAAACGACTGCTTTTAGTAGATGATGACTTGCTAATAGAAATAGTAATTAGAAAAATGCTTAACGAAGAAAATATTTTAATAGATTTCGCATCAAGTGCTATAGAGGCGCTACTTATGGTTTCTCAAAATATTTACGATATTATTTTAATGGATATAGTGATGCCGCAATTTACAGGCACCGACGCAATGCTAAAAATAAGAAAGCATGCTGACGCATCAGCAACAAAAATTATCGCTCATACATTTAGTGAAAACGAAAATAGTGATAACAAGTATGTAAAGCTTGGTTTTAACGGCCTGTTATTGAAGCCAGTTAAGCAAAGTGTATTAATAGAAAATATTAGATGTTTTTTGGAATGATAAATAGAAACAGTAGGGCGGTTAACTATTTTTTATTTATAGCTTACTAAAAAGTTAAATTATAATTTTTGAAAGCACTAATATTTATTAGTGCTTTTGCGTATATGAACCTTTAATTTATTTAAATTTGTAAAAGTTCTTTAATAAGAATAATTATTTCAAATTATTCCTTCAAAGTATTACAAACTACGCTTTTGTAATTGTTGCATGTATACGAGTCATCGTTTCACACTTCTTAAAGCGGTTTGATAAACACAATTATTAAACACTGCAATATTATAAAGTCAGTAAATTTATTTAGCCTAGAGCCCACGTATCACAGGGGTTTAACTTTTAAAACATTAAGATTTTTTAATAACTAATAAATACTCATCTTGGGATGGAATTTGCTTTATAAGGCTATATTCTAATTTTATAGTTTACTAAATATGATAATTTTTAAAGTTAAAGAGGCAAAATTATGAACAAGACACAGTACGTTACAGTAGAAGGTCATCAAATTGCTTATCAAGAAATGGGACAAGGAACACCTTTATTATTGATACACGGAATACCAACCAATAAATTTTTATGGCGAAATGTGATGCCAAAACTTGCATCAAAATATCGAGTAATAGCGCCTGATTTACTAAACTTTGGTGAATCTGATATGCCAATTAACACCGATGTATCTATAAATGCGCAATGTAGAATAATGTGTAAGTTTTTGGAAGAACTCGGTATTTCTAAAGTTAATATTGCTGCCCATGATATTGGTGGTGGTGTTGCTCAATTAATGGCTGTAAATCATCCGGATAAAGTAAACGGGTTGGTTTTAATTGATAGTGTATGTTTTGACTCTTGGCCAATACCAGAATTTGAACCTTTGCTAGAACCAGGTGTAGAAGAAAAAACAACTGTAGCTGAATTTGTGGATACATTAAGAGATTTCATGCCCAAAGGTGTTTACGACTCGAGCGTAATGACTGAAGAGTTGATGAAAATATACTTAGCACCATGGAATAATGAAAAAGGAAAAGCCGCTTTATTTAGTAACATGCGCAGGCTCAATAAAGAATATACCGAAGCTATTACAGGCGATCTTAAAAGCTTACCTCATGAAACACTCATAATATGGGGTAAAGAAGACAAGTTTCAAAAGCCAAAGTATGCGCCAATGTTAGAAGAAGCAATTCCAAATTCATCATTGATTTGGATAGATAAAGCCGCTCATTGGGTTATTGATGAACATCCAGATAAAGTGTCTGAGCTTATTAGTGAATTTATGAATAATAAAACATTCTAGTGAATTACTAGGTTTATTAAAAAGCTATTTGTTTCAATACGTTAAGTTTGATTGGGTAAAGTGGCGAATAGGCAATCATTGTAATACCGCTTGATTATATTAATAACCAAGCGGTATTTTTATATGTTCAAGAAGCTAATACCGTAAATGGGTAAGGCACTAACTATTAAGATAAGTAGGTTAATGCTTATTAAATAGTCAAAATATCGCGTTTATACGTTAATTAATGAAGGTGAGTAACTTGGTTATGTATTTATTTATGCTATTTAACATAATATAAATTATAGGTAGTTAATGTATATATAGAAAGAGCGCTTAAAAGCACCCTTACTATGTCCAATACTAGACGGTATCGGACATTAAGTGGTTTTATTACAATAACAGATATTACTAATACAGATACTTTATTTATCAATTTGTTTAATCAATACTTAATAAACGCTCAGCTGTATATTCGTTAGTAATTAATCCACTGATCATGTTTGACCTTACTGCGCCCAAAATGGCTAACACTTTTTCTTCACCAGCAGCTATCGCATAAATCTGTTTGTTAGCATTTGTTTTTAATGGCGTACTTGCTACGCGCTGATTAACTGTGCAATCTAAAAGCTTACCGTTTTTATCAAACACCCAACTAATCATTTCACCAACAGCACCAAGATCTTGTAACTCTTTAAGTTCTTGCGCATCAATAAAACCATCTATATGTAATGGCGACTTTTCACCTAAGCTACCAATACCCACAAATGTTACATCGGCATCTTTAGCGAGTTTTAAATTACCGGTAATATTTTGTTGTGCATGTAACTGTTCTTTTTCTTCAATACTTCTTGGTAAAACTGGCAATGGCATTGGGTAATGTTTTGCATTGGTGTGTTCGGCCATTCTTACTACAACATCATAAGGTGAAGCCGATCCATCCAAAGCCATATTACCTAGCATCGCTACAATTTTATGTTGCGGACAATCAACGGTTCTTAGCTCATCTACACATGAACGTAAAACACGACCTGTTCCCATAGCAAGTACTTTGGGTTGTTCTGATTTTAAATGACGTTCTATTTCAGCCGCGCCAGCTTGAGCCAAACCAAGCGTAGACGATGGTTCAGACGGATCGCTTGGTACAACTTCACACGAATCTAACCAAAAACGGCTTTTTAATTTTTCGGCCAAATCCATACATTTAGCAATCGGGTGGTCAAGTCTAACTTTAATTAGACCTTGGCTCACAGATAATGCGACCATTCTTTGTGCAGATTGACGAGATATATTTAGCTTTTTAGCAATTTCATCTTGTGTGTTACCGCCAACATAATATAACCACCCTGCTCTGGCTGCATCATCTAGCTTTCTAATTTCTGTATTTGATAGCTTTACCACGTAAACCTCTTAAAATAGAAGGAAAACTAAGTCCTTATTTTCATTACATAATTTTAATTATATGTGCTGCTATATAAATTATTTTATTAATTTTGGAGTATCTATTTATCAATAACGTTTTTGTTATTTATAGTTGTAAATATACCATTCCTTAATAAAAAATACCTAGGTTTCATAGGATTATGTAATTAGAATTTAGTTAATAGCACCCTTATAAAGGTGCTATTTAAGGTAATTAAAAATTGGCTTTAGCGAATAGTTAAACCGTTATTATCAAACTTTAATACTTTATCTGCAGGTGCGCTTAGGTAAATACTGTCGCCATATTTTAATGGGCAATCACCATCTGCTTTTACTGTTACGGTCCCTTTGCCTTCAATATTTATATGTAAAAAGCTCTCCGATCCTAAATGTTCAATTACACCTACAGTTCCAGCCCAAGTACCTTGCTCAGTAGAGAGTGTTATATGCTCTGGTCGTATACCAATACAGCTAACATTCGCATCTTCATTTTGTGGAGCATCTATAAAATTCATTTTTGGCGAACCAATAAAACCAGCTACAAATTTGTTTACAGGATTTTTATAAAGCTCCAAAGGTGTGCCTACTTGTTCAATAATACCAGCATTAAATACCGCGATTCTATCTGCCATTGTCATGGCTTCAACCTGATCGTGTGTAACATAAACCATTGTTGTAGCTAAACTTTTATGTAATTCAGATATTTCTAAACGCATATTTACACGTAGTGATGCATCTAGATTTGAAAGGGGTTCATCAAATAAAAATGCCGATGGTTGGCGTACAATTGCGCGCCCTATCGCTACACGCTGGCGCTGACCGCCCGACAATTGCCCAGGCTTTCGGTCTAAATAATCGGTCAAATTAAGTATTTTAGCGGCGTTAGCAATTTTACTTTCGATTTCTGCAGGGCTAACCTTGGCTCTTTTTAAAGGAAAAGCAATATTGTTACGCACTGTCATATGCGGATACAACGCATAGGATTGAAACACCATCGCTAAGCCTCTTTTTGCCGGCGGTGTTTTTGTAGCGTCAATGCCATCAATTTCTATATTACCACTGGTGGTATCTTCAAGACCTGCGATCATACGAAGTAATGTAGATTTACCACATCCCGATGGACCGACAAAAACGATAAACTCACCGTCTTTAATTTCTAAGTCGAGCGGTTTAATTACGGTAACGTCATCAAAGTTTTTAGTGACTTGTTTTAGTGTGATGCTGCCCATGTGTATTCTCCTATTTTACTGCGCCGAAACTTAATCCACGCACTAATTGTTTTTGACTAAACCAACCAAGTATTAAAATTGGCACAATGGCCATGGCAGATGCTGCCGATAACTTAGCGTAAAATAACCCCTCAGGGCTTGAGTAACTGGCAATAAATGCCGTTAAAGGTGCAGCATTTGCAGCGGTTAAAATAAGTGTCCAAAATGCTTCGTTCCACGATAAAATAACATTTAACAATAGCGTTGAGGCTATACCCGGTAAGGCTATTGGTAATAAAACATGGAATATTTCTTCACCAATTGTTGCGCCATCCATACGTGAAGCTTCAAGTATTTCGTTTGGTATTTCTCTAAAGTAGGTGTACAGCATCCATACCATTATTGGTAAGTTAATGAGTGTCATTACAATCACTAAACCTAATTTTGTATCGAGTAACGCAAAGTCACGAAACAATAAATAAATAGGAATAAGTACGCCTACTGGCGGTAACATTTTGGTTGAAAGCATCCACATTAATAAATGCTTTGTTTTTTTAGTTTGTACAAAAGCCATAGACCACGCAGCAGGTACCGCAATTAATAACCCCAGTAAACTTGAACCTAGCGATATAACTACAGAGTTCCAAAAATGGGTAAAGTATGGTGAACGCGACAGTACATCGCGGTAATTTTCGAGTGTCCAATCAAACGCATATAAGCTTGGGCTTGCTGAAATTGCTTCAGCTTCCGTTTTAAAGCTGGTGATTAACGTCCATAAAATTGGAAAGAAAATCATGCCGCTTATTGTCCATGCTGCAATGGTATAAATTAGTTTGGAACGACGGCTATCTTTTATAGTCATAATTAACCCTCCAAGTTTTTGCCAATTAAGCGCATTAAAAATATAGCGACAATATTTGCAATTATGACTGCAACTATGCCCCCTGCCGAACCACCGCCTACATCAAATTGAAGTAGTGATTGCGTGTAAATTAAGTACGTTATATTGGTCGACGAATAACCAGGACCACCGCTGGTTGTAACTAATATTTCGGCAAAAATTGACAATAAAAATATAGTTTCGATTAAAATTACAGCGGTTACCGCACGTGATAAATGCGGTAAAACGATGTAGAAGAACTTACTAAATGGGCCAGCTCCGTCCAAATCAGCCGCTTCTAATTGTTCACGGTCGAGTGATTGTATTGCTGTTAGCAGTATTAAAGCTGCAAACGGTAACCACTGCCAAGACACAATTATGATGATTGAAAATAGCGGCATTTGAGCAAAAAAGTCGATAGGTTCAAAGCCAAGCCAAATAGCAAAGTGTGCAAATAAGCCATTAACTGGGTTCATTAGCATGTTTTTCCATACCAATGCCGACACAGTTGGCATTACAAAAAATGGGGCTAGTACCATAATGCGAACGTAGTTTCGCCCCCATATTGCTTGGTCTAATAAAATAGCCAAGCCAATACCACCACAAATAGTGATAAGTAAAACCCCAGTTACTAGGTAGAGCGTGTTAAAAAATGATTCAAAAAAAGCCGGATCAGTTAGGAAAAATTCATAGTTTAAAAAGCCTACAAACTCTTTATCCCCTGGTACTAATAAATTGTAATCAATAAAAGAAAAATACAGTGTCATACACAGCGGAACTATCATCCAAGCAAGTAATAAAATTACACTTGGAAGAAGCATAAACCGAGCAAGCGTGCGCGAGTTAGTTGTTGCCATAAAGGTGACCTTAAAAAAGCCAATTCTATTTACTTGTTAACTATCAAGTGAAAATAAGAAACCCTTGATAGCGTTTATAACTAACAAGTAAATAGAATTGACATAAAATATTGGGTAAGTTTGAGTACTTACCCGCCCATTACATGCTATTTAGGATAGCGAGCTTTACGCATTGTTCGCTCAACGAGGTGCTGAGACGTACTAAGCGCTTGCTTAACGGTCATTTGGCCAGTTAATGCTGCTGAGAATTGTTGCCCAACAGCTGTACCAATTCCTTGAAACTCAGGAATAGCAACAAACTGAATACCTACATAAGGCACCGGTTTAACGGTTGGATTTTTAGGATCTGCAGATTGGATAGAATCTAAGGTAATTTGCGCAAACGGTGCTGCGTCCATGTACTTTTGATTACTGTAAAGTGATTTACGTGTACCTGGCGGTACTTTTGCCCAACCTTTTTTGTCAGCTACAAGTTGAGTGTATTCTTTTGATGTCGCCCAGCTAATAAATTTCATTGCGGCATCTGGTTTTTTGCTGCTTGCCGGTACGGCTAAAGTCCAAGACCATAACCAGTTACCGCGTTTACCTAGACCATTATCTGGCGCAAGTGCAAACCCTACTTTATCGGCAACTTCTGAGTCTTTTTTATTAGTAACAAATGCGCCTGCAACGGTTGCATCAATCCAAATACCACATTTTCCTGTTTGGAATAGTGCAAGATTTTCGTTAAACCCGTTTGCAGATGAACCAGCAGGTCCTGACTCTTTCATTACATCGACATAATACTGAAGGGTATTTTCCCACTCTGGGGTATTAAACTGTGGCTTCCAATTTTCATCAAACCAACGCGCACCAAACGAATTAGCCATTGATGTAATAAGCGCAACGTTTTCGCCCCAACCTGCTTTACCACGTAAACAAAGGCCATAAACACCTTCTTTTTTATCTGTCATCGCTTTAGCAGCTTCGCGTATAAAGTCCCATGTTGGGGCTTTAGGCATTTTCAGCCCCGCTTTATCCATTAAATCGGTGCGGTACATAACCATTGAGCTTTCTCCATAAAATGGGGCAGCATAAAGTTTGTCGTTAATCGTTAAACCGCTTCGGATTGCTGGGATTAAATCGTCTAAATCGTAATTTTCACCTAAATTATCTAACTCTTTTAACCAATTTTGTTTGCCCCAAATTGGTACTTCATAAGTACCTATGGTCATAACATCGTATTGGCCGCCTTTTGTTGCTACATCGGTAGTGACACGTTGGCGAAGAATGTTTTCTTCTAGGGTGACCCATTTTAGATCTATATCAGGGTTTTGGCTGGTAAAGTCACTGCTTAATTCTTTCATGGTGATCATGTCACCATTGTTAACAGTCGCTATTGTAATTGTTTCTTTTGCCGCAGCGCCCATGCTTATAAAGCCACACGCGAGCATAATTAATTTATTTTTCATCGGGTATTCCCCATACACGTTATGTTTTAACAAGTGCTATTAAATTTCAATCTATTACCAATTCTATTTATGGCAGTTTTAACGCATAAAACTGCCCGCAAAGTGCCTTTTTAGGTCCTTTGTATAAATAGTTAGACTAGTTGGATAATGACTTAAAATTTAACAGATATTTCAGAAGTGAAGCCGTCAAATCCTTTACCGATTTGGCCGCCCGAATTAACACCTTCTTCTTGGTTAACATACTCAACTTTTAAAAGCGTTTTATCGTTAAACCAGTAACCTGCGGCTACTTGAATACGCTCTACTGTGTTGTCTGTTTGTTCAATTAAGTCGGAAGTGTTTTCGGCTTCTGCATAACGAGCCGCTACATATAGCTTTTTAGGAATAATATATTGTTGTGCTTCAAACACGAAGTACTCAACCGATGAGTCGCCTTCTATTACACTGTTTGAATCAAAAGTAGTGCCATTTTCATCAGCTATGCCGTTTGTACCAAAGTAGGTAATACCGGCAACTGCATTACCTGCGGCATCTGCAAATGTGTAATCATCAGATGATTTACCAACCATAAAAATTAAGCTAGTTTCATCAGATGGTTGATAAGCTAAGTTAAGCTGGATGATTGATTGCTCAAGCCCTGGCATTGCGCCAACGTGAGTGTCACGCTCGTTTGAAGGTGACGCTGAGAAGTTATAGTTTTCACCATCGCCAAAGCGATAGTTTGTTGTGGTTACACCATCAAGACTGGCTACGCCGTTTTCAAAACGTAACTGGTCGCCTTGATTGGCTTTTAATAAGTTTAAACCTGCTTTAAAGCCACCTTCAAATTCTAGAGTACCTTGAAGTCGGTAGTTATAACCTCTGTCTTCTTGAAACGCTTCACCAAAACTAGAAGTCGTAATGTGACCTGTAACATTATAAGCACGTACTACACCACTATCGAAAGTTTCGCTGTAACTTAGCTGTGCGCCGTTTTCTGCGGTTGCGTAATCGGTAATACCATTACCAATAAGTGCATTACTTTGGTTATCTGCGCCGTCTTGAAAACCTTTAAATTGAAATGGTGAGCCACCAATATTACCCAAACGCAGTGTTAAATTTGCGTTTTCTTTTGGTGTGCCATATAGACCTAGTAAGTCAAATTCAACACCTGCAAAATCGTTGTGAAATGAAAAGTCACGATCTTCGCCACCAAAGTCATTAGGCTCTTCTGCAATATCTATATCGGCAGTGATGAACTCGTTAATATGAAATTTAAGCATTAGATTAGCTCTAATACGGCCAAATCCTGACTCTTGTTCTTCATCTTCTGGACGAAATGCGCCGTCTTTAGCTTGAATTGACTGAAAGTTTTGCATTAGTAAAAAGTCTACGTCAACGCGATCTAAATATTCAGAAATATCAGCCTGTGCTGGTGCTGATGTAGCCATAGCTGCCGCTATGAGAGAAATTGCAAATTTAGTCTTTTTATTATTCAACATAATAAGCTCTTTATTTAGTGTGGTGTGTGATGCCAACTTTATTAAATTACATATGCATTTAATGAAATTGGTATTAATTCAGTGTGTATAGATGAGGCTATCTGAGCAAAACATTAAATAGTTAATGAAGTTGCACTTGTGAGCATAAGCCCATCTGCTGAGCATAATCACAGAATGAATTTGGAAGGTCAACGATTTTTTATTACAAAACGTTTACAAAAAATCGAATTTATATGTAAATATTTTTGAATCAATAAGTTAAGTAGCAAATTTGTTACATCAAACTTTGAGGAAATAAGGTGTTGGGTTAACGAATTTATTGTAGATGCGTCATTATTGTTCAATACAATTAATGTATATATAAGTTAGTAGAAGATATAAAAGCAGGTAATTCTTTAAAAATAGGCTGTTGGGCAAACCTATAAACAGTTTATTTATTAGTGTTTTTTAAGTAACGTTCTTGAGCTTATGATGGGGTTAGCTTAGTATTAAAGCACTTAGATGTATTCAAAATAGAAGTAACCTACATATGGAATTTGTTCGCCCGCTAGAGCCCATCCTCATTATTGATGACGTTAAGGAAATTCGTGATTATCTAAACCAAATTTTAACTGACTTAGGGTTTGAAGATATATTAGAAAGCGCTGATTTTAGCTCTGCTAAACCTATTATGGACAATAAACCGCCAGGCGTAATATTTGTAGATGTCGATTTACCTGACTCTAACGGTGAAGAGATATTGGAATACATTAATAGTGCTTACCCACACACTCATGTTGTTATGTGTTCGGGCCACAATAGTCTCGAAAACGTACAAAACACGTGGGAAATGGGTGCTAAAGGCTTTATTGCAAAACCCTTTAACACAAAAAAAGTCGACACTGTAATGAAGCGTCTTGAAATAATAGAATAATAATAAGGTTAGCATGCATAGTACTGTTACTGCGATTATAGAAGATCTTTCGACTGTTATATTTGGTAAACAACAGCAAATAAAACTGGCACTTACATGCTTATTTAGCGAAGGGCATTTACTCATTGAAGATTTGCCTGGTATGGGAAAAACCACTCTCTCTCATGCATTGTCAGCTGTATTAGGTTTATCATATCAACGTATACAATTTACTAGTGATCTTCTTCCTGCTGATATTCTTGGGACTAATGTATTTAACTCTACCGAGCATAGCTTTACGTTTCATAAAGGCCCTATTTTTAGCCAAGTAGTTTTAGCAGATGAAATAAACCGCGCAGGCCCCAAAACACAAAGTGCGTTGCTTGAAGCAATGGAAGAGCAACAAGTAACAGTTGATGGAAAAAAATATACGCTGCCAAATCCATTTTTTGTGATAGCAACACAAAACCCGCTTTACCAATCAGGTACCTACCCGTTACCTGAGTCGCAATTAGACCGTTTTTTAATGCGTATTAGCTTAGGTTTTCCACCTAAAGAAGCCGAAAAACGCTTAATTTTGAATATGCAAAAACGAGATTACAGTCAGTTACCTAAGCGTATTAACCAACAAGAGTTAGCGGCAATTCAAACCCAGATAAGCCAAATTACTTTAAGTAGCCCGGTTATTGACTACATTATAGAGCTTGTTAATTACACACGCACAAGCAACGCTTTTGCATCTTCGTTATCACCGCGTGCCAGTATGGCTCTTGCTAAAGCGGCTAGGTCGTGGGCCTTTATTGATGGTCGTGATTTTGTAATGCCAGAAGATGTTCAAGCCGTATTTGCAAGTGTGTGTCAGCATCGTTTAGGTTTGCATAATGAGTCAGGTGAAGCGCAAGTAAACGATATTTTAAAAAACGTATTAGTTCCGGTATAAACTTTTATGCCAAAAAAAACAGCTAAGCGCCCTTCTTTATTTAAGTCATTTAAGCGAAGTGTATTTAATAAGTTATTAAAAAATAAGCATTTAAAAAACTCAATTACACTTGAACACAGAACAATTTATGTATTGCCATCGTCCCTAGGTTGGTACTTTGTAATTGTGGCTATTTTAAACTTTGTAATGGGCATTAATTATCAAAATAATTTAATTTTAATAATGTCTTATCTTATGTTTGTGGTGATGATTATTGCTGTATTAATGGGCTACAGTAACGCTAAAGGCTTAACGGTTAAATTTAAAGATGCATTTAACAGCTACGCCCCCCAAAAACCGAGTATTGTATTTGAATTACAAAGCCCTTCACTAACCCAATCTATTAATTTAACATATCAAGGTAGTGAGCAAACTCACAAACATACCGACGAAGTTGATAGTAAGACTCAGTTACTTACACTCAACTTACCCTACAGCTCACGCGGTAAGTACTCAGTGCAACGTATTAAAATAGCGAGTAACTATCCCTTTGGTTTAATAACTGTTTGGAGCTACATTCAATTACAAGAAGATGTATTTGTATACCCGTCGCTTGAACAAGTACACAGTGATGCGCATGTTTCTGTGCTTGATGAGCAAGCCGATAAAGGTATTTCTACACAATCTGGTAGCGAAGAGTTTGAGTCGTTAATCCCACATTTACCAGAGATGGGCTTGCAAAGAGTCTCTTGGAAGCATTACGCAAAAACACAGCAGTTGTTAGTTAAAGAGTTTGTAGACTTTAAAACAGCGAATGCGCTCTTCGATTTTACGTTGATGAATGGAGATACAGAACAACGTTTAAGCCAGTTATGCTTTTTAGTGTGTGAAGCAACCGAAAAAAATACCCCTTTTATGTTAAAACTACCGAGTAAAACAATAAATACAAATACCGGACAGCAACATAAGCAGCAGTGTTTAGCGTTATTGTGCTCATTTAATGGTGGTGAGTAATGGATATAATTAAAAACGAAAAAGTAATAAAT
Organism: Pseudoalteromonas sp. c7(2019); assembly: GCF_011378625.1. NCBI lineage: Bacteria > Pseudomonadati > Pseudomonadota > Gammaproteobacteria > Alteromonadales > Pseudoalteromonadaceae > Pseudoalteromonas > Pseudoalteromonas sp. c7(2019). The sequence goes on from NZ_WTKS01000006.1 coordinate 222,889, forward strand.
TATTCACTGTCTTTTATATATTCATGTTTAATTGTATTTTTTGTACCACATTTACCGCTTGTTTTTGTAGGTGTACTTACACTTATTTGTGCATGGAACTTTTACATAACGCTGAGTAATAAACCAAAGCCAAATGCTTGGCTGGCAAACATACTCGCAGGTGTTTCACTTGGTTTAATGCTCTACACCGTAGGTATGTCGGATACGGTTATTTTATTTGTGGCCATGCTGCTACTTGCTAGTTTATTTAAGCTGCTGCAGGCTAAAACCAAAAAACACTATCATGTAATTACAACGCTTACGTTTTTTTCACTCTCATCGGTGTATTTATTTAACCAAAGCATTTTAACGACTTTAACTGTAAGTGGTTTATACATATTAAACTTTGCAGTACTTGGCTTACTCGAATCCAAACATAATTTAAAAATAGCCTCTAAGCAAAGTGGTAAATTACTACTTTTAGCGCTTCCTTTAGCTGTATTTTTACTGCTTTTTTTACCAAAAATGCCCGCCTTTTGGCAGCTTCCTGGGCCTAAGCTTGCAAAAACAGGGCTTTCTGAACAAGTCGATCCATTCGATATTGCAAAGCTTTCAAATTCTGACGAGCTTGTGTTTAGAGCTAAATTTAACGAAGAAAAACCTGTAGCGCCTTATTATTGGCGAGCAATAGTTCATGATGAGTTTAATGGCAATGCGTGGCTTACGTCTGACTTTTTAAAATATAATAATGTAAAAACAAATACCCAGAGCGAAAATGATGAGCAACTTATTGCAAGCTACTCAGTTATTACAGAGCCTGCTACACAAAAATGGCTCTATGGTTTAGCGTATTCCAGTAGTAACTCACCAAATGTTGAAGGTAATTCGCTAGGTTTATTGCGTAAAAAAAGTCGTCAAGCTAAAAACTTACAATACGATGTAAATAGCTTTAACTTCACAGCTTTACCGCTTGGCGAATTTGAAGAAAAACGCTACAAATACCTCACTTATAAAAAGAATGTAAAAACATCATCACTTGCTAAAAACTTAAAGCAAAATACACACTCTGACCGCGATTTTTACAATAGCTTATTACAATACTTTGCAGGTACGGGATTTACTTATACGTTAACACCCACTCCTATGAGCGGCGATAATACAATTGACCAATTTTTATTTGAAAACCAACGTGGATTTTGTGGTCATTATGCAAGCGCTGCTGCGTACATTTTTAGAACCGCAGGTATACCCGCTCGATTAGTAAGTGGTTATTTAGGCGGTGAATTAAATCAAGATAATAATACGCTAACAGTTCGCCAGTACGATGCGCATGCATGGGTAGAAGTATATTTACAAAACGAAGGTTGGGTTATTTTTGATGCAACCGCTGTTGTCGCACCGGAGCGTTTAAATGGCTCGCTTTCGCAAAACCAAGAGCTGAATGACGAATTTAAAAGTAATCTTGATTTTGGTTTAGTGAGTTTAAGTAATTTCCCCGCTATTAATTGGTTAAGGTTGGAACTTGAAAATCTCGATTATCAATGGTCTAGCTGGGTACTTGGTTTTGACGAAGAAAAACAAAATGATTTTTTAAAATCAATTTTTGGTAGTAAAAACATTTGGCTTGTACCATTAATGGTTTTATTAACAGCTGGTTTTTGTTTTGTAGGTTATTTTGTTTATTTAAACTTACCAAAACGCCCGACTAAATTAGCGCCTATGGTTAAAGAATTTTATGAAGTAAAAGCATGGGCGAAAAAACAAAAAATAAATACACCCGATAATTTAACACCGAGTCAGCAGTTACATTTTTTTGCTGATCAACTTCCTCGTTCTGCACAATCTATAAACACATTTAGTCAGTTATTTAACCAAGTACGCTATAGTAAAAAACCTTTTACGAAAGAGCGTAAAACTCAGGCTAAAGATCTGATAAAATTAATCAAAATTTCCAAATAGAGAATACTATGAATGCTGTTGTTATAGGCGTTATTTTAATGCTCGGGCTATCTCTGGCTCGCGTTAACGTCATTGTTGCCATGATCATAAGTGCTTTAGTTGCTGGTTTAACCGCAGGCTTGGGTATAAAAGAAAGTGTTGATGCATTTAATTCTGGCCTTTCTGCCGGAGCTGAAATTGCACTAAGTTATGCCATGCTCGGTGCATTTGCCGTTGCTATTTCTAAGTCGGGTTTAACACGTATTCTCGCTGATAAGTTACTTGCTAAAGTAAATGCTAAAGGCAGCGGGAATGAAACGTTTTTAAGTTACTTCATTTTATTAATTATTTTAGGTTGTGCAATTTCTTCGCAAAACTTAGTACCTGTACACATAGCGTTTATTCCTATTTTAATCCCGCCGTTACTCGTGGTTTTTAATCAGTTAAGGTTAGACAGGCGTGCTATAGCGTGTATTTTAACATTTGGATTAGCAACCTCTTACATGGTGCTGCCTTATGGTTTTGGTGGTATTTACTTGTATTCTATTTTGCATAAAAATCTAGTCGATAACGGCTTAGACATTGTAAATACACAAGTCCCTATGGCGATGATTATTCCTGCATTAGGCATGTTTATAGGATTACTTATTGCGGTATTTATTACCTACAAAAAACGCCGCGAATACACCGAGCTCCCATTAACAACTCAGAGTAAATCGGCCGAGGTAGAAAACCCTAAAAAAGTAATGATTGTAGGGCTATGTGCGGTACTTGCCTCACTTGTTGCACAAAACCTAAGTGGCTCAATGATTTTAGGGGGTTTAGTAGGTGTAATGATATTTAGTGTATTTGGTGTAGTTAAGTGGGAAGAAAACGGCGACGTATTTAGTAAAGGCGTTGCGATGATGGCGATGATTGGTTTTATTATGATATCGGCACAAGGCTTTGCATCGGTTATGCAAGCTACCGGCGATGTAGCGAGCTTAGTACACAGTGGAGCCGCCCTTTTTGATGGCAATAAACCCCTTGCTGCGGGTGTTATTTTGTTAGTTGGTTTATTAATTACAATGGGAATTGGTAGTTCGTTTTCAACAGTGCCTATTATTGCAACTTTGTTTGTACCTCTATGTTTAGACCTTGGCTTTTCTGTTATGGCTACCGCTGCGCTTGTTGGTACTGCGGGCGCTTTAGGTGATGCAGGCTCCCCTGCTTCAGACTCAACGCTTGGCCCAACATCAGGTTTAAATGCCGATGGCCAGCACGACCATATTAGAGACTCTGTTATTCCAACATTTATTCACTTTAACATTCCACTGCTGATATTTGGCTGGATTGCAGCAATGGTGCTTTAGTTGTATGCATGTAAGTATTCGTAAATTTAATTAAAAGTTAAATGTAACTAAAAAGGTATGTTTAAAGCATGCCTTTTTAGTATCCAAATCCAACAACTCTCACCCCTATCAATTCCCCCCCAGTTTGATTATTTTTTTAGTTAATATTAACTCTGTTGTTGAGGTTATATTTAATGAACATTTAGTATGATGTGTTCTTTCAAGGGTTTTATATAAGCACCAATTAAGGTGCTTATATAAATTTACTTTACCGCATATTTAAAGCTTTAAATTAATCAAAACCATAAATCATTTTGTCGCATACTACCGGAGTCGGTCTGTGGTTATCATCGACTGCAACAAACGTAAAGCTACCACTAATGGCAGAGTGCTTATCATCTCTGTGCATAGTTTCTAATAATATATCTACATCAACTTTTAAGCTGGTGTTACCTACATGGACTACTTTAGCAATTAACTCTGCAAAAGTACCTGCTGGTATCGCTTCTTTAAAATCAACTCTATCGGAAGATATGGTAACCAAAGGTTTACGACAAAAACGAGTAGCAGCTATAAATGCCACTTCATCCATCCACGCCAGTGCATCACCACCAAATAAAGTATTGTGATGATTGGTACGCCCTGGAAACACAGTTTTAGTTACCGATGTGGTTGAGTCTTCAATACGCTGAGCAATTATTGCATCGCGATTTACTTCAGTCATAATCTCTACTTTTTGTTTGCTAATGTATCTTGCATTAGTAATGCAGGATCAAGGCGTTCGCCTTTCCAGTTAAAACGCCAATCTAGGTGAGGACCCGTTACACGCCCTGTTGCACCAATTTCAGCCACTTTGTTACCTTGCTTAATTTTGTCACCCACTTTTACATCAAGCTTACTTAAATGAATGTAAGTTGAGGTAATACCATGGCCATGATCAATAATTAATGTACCACCTGAGTAGTATAAATCAGGTTCAGAAAATACCACGGTACCACTAATTGGCGCGTAAACAGGAGAACCTGTTTTATTAGCAATGTCTAAGCCAAAGTGCGGACGACGAGGCTCACCATTAAAATAGCGCTGACTACCATAAACACCCGATATACGCCCTTCTGCAGGCTTTAACACAGGGTCTAAAAAGTACAGTAAATCAGAGTCAACTTCTCTCGCTTTACGAACAGCAACTGCTTCGCGGCTTATACGTGCACTGACTTCTTTTGCCGGTGAAACATACTTCTTAGCCACGCCGGTAATTTTATCAATTTCATATTCACGCTTAGTTATGGCTAGCGGCTGTGAATGCGATTTACCCGTGTTATCTACCCATTTTAAAGTATGAGTCGTTTCAGCGTCACGCCCAAAACCAAATACAAAGTCACCATTTGGCGAAAGTTTTAAGCTTTTACCATCTAAGCTTACTGATTTAGCGTTTTCTAGCTTTCCAGTAACTAAACCGCCTTGTGTTAAATGCCCTTTTAACTCAAGCGCCATAGCACTAAAGCTAGCAGAGGCAACAAGCGCTGTTGCTAAAAGTGTTTTAAACATAGCTAATCGATCCTTTTCCAACACCTTCATAAGCAGTCACTTTCACTGCTTTTTCTGGATATTGGGCTTTAATTTGGCCAGCTACATGTTCAGCAATACATTCAACAGTGGTGTCTACTGGTAAAATGTCGCAACGGGATTCGCTAATCGCCATTTCAAAATAGCCTTGTGCCGACGTGTAAGCAAAACATACATCACCCGCTTTGGCTGTTATGTGTTTTAAATCAGGTGCGTTAATTTGATCTTCGCTGGTGGCTAAGTAAATATCTTCCCACTTTTGAGACCATTCTTTTTGCAAGCGCGGCATAGAGATGCCATCTAGGCTAATACCAATTTGAGAACGATGCCCATGAATAATACGTTGGCAATTACCGTCATGCTTTTTAAGGCCATGGCTGTAATGATAGTAAAAGCTTTGGCTGTGCTCAGGCTTAAGTGACAGCTCAATTTTTTCAATGTTATCTGGTAGCTTCGGTAAAATAGTCGCAATTAAAAATTCAGTAACCGATTCAACCGTTACTTCGTCTGCGTTAATCATGCAATAAGCTTGATGAGGAGCACTCATAGCTAAGTGGTTATTTTCACCAAATGTGCAATCGAGTGTTTTATGCTCGTCAAATTCAGATACAGTGCCATTAAGCCCTGTAGGAATTGCTAAACGGTGATCAATACACTCATCTATAATGCCTTTAATTTGCTTTTTAACTAAACCAAAGTCTAAAACCATAGACTCTTCGTTAAGTTTACCGTGCAAAGTTAAATCAACAATCCAGCTCTCGCCAACGGCGCCGCGTTTGTTACATAAGTAAGAAAAATCAATCACAGTTAGTGAGTTAACAAAAAGGATCATAAACTTCCTTTAGACTGGTTATAAGACAGCGCTAATTATAATGATTTCTGATTGTAATTGCGCGGTTTTATAGTGCAAAAACCAATCGCACTGATTGATTGGTGATTTTATGTGCAATATTTTGATTTTTTAACTGCTCCGAGTTGTTTAGCGTACAAGTGTACGCTAAAGTACTTGGCAATTTCTAAGCGAAGATAAGTGTTATGGAACCTAAAAATAGCTATACAAAAGAAGATTTGATCCTGTGTGGTCAAGGTGAAATGTTTGGTGAAGGCAACTGCCGTTTACCAAGTGACAACATGTTAATGATGGACCGCATTACCTCTATTACTGCTGATGGCGGAATTCATGGTAAAGGCGAAATTGTTGCTGAGCTTGATATTGACCCTAGCCTGTGGTTTTTCGATTGCCATTTTAAAGGCGACCCAGTAATGCCAGGTTGTTTAGGATTAGATGCTATGTGGCAACTAGTTGGCTTTTACTTAGGTTGGTCTGGTGGCCCTGGTCTTGGCCGTGCGCTAGGTGTGGGTGAAGTTAAATTTACTGGCCAAATTTTACCAACTAATAAAAAAGTAACTTACCGCCTTGTAATGAAACGCGTAATTAAACGTAAATTGTTCATGGGCGTTGCAGATGGCACTGTAGAAGTAGATGGCCGAGTAATTTACGAAGCAAAAGATTTAAAAGTGGGCTTGTTCCAAGACACTAGTGCATTTTAATTTTTAAACGCACAAACAAAAAGGCCTCCAATGTGGAGGCCTTTTTGCTTAAATTCGATTATTGATTTTAGGTTTTGTACATGTTGCGGTTTTCAATCGCTTCACGCCAACCTCCTAACCACTCTGATTTTGGATCTACTTGTTGATAAGGGCATAGCTCTTTTGAGCGACCTGCTAAACCTGCTTTAAAACCTTGAGAATGAGCTCTTTCTAAACGATCTCTTTTCTGTCTCTTCATCGGTAATATCCTCACCTTTTTATTTATATATTGTGTAGCATTAGTGAAATCTACATTTAATGAATAGTTAATAAAAATGTAAAATTCAAATCGTAAAAGCAATTAAATTGTTTGACTTTAACTAAGCTGCTGATGCAAAAATGAATTAACATTTAAAAAAGTAAGTGGTCATACAACATTTAATTTGACCGGTTCGTAAAAACAAATTGGCGATTTAATAATCACTAAAAAGCACTTGTGTGCTTTAATTGTGACCGACTAATATTGACTAAGTTCCGAACAAAAATGTAATCGTGACACTTTTATTTCATTATTTTTAAATTAATAGCACTCACCATATTTGAACTATTTTTAAACAATTTAAATTTACACTTGATTATTTAAAGTCGATCGGTCTAATATGAGTTCATGAACAAAAACACATCAACACCAATACGCCGTGGTCGCCCACCTAAAATAGCCAGAGAAAACGCCGATACAAAAGCGTTACTTATTCGCACAGGTCTAGAAACCCTAACCGAATTTGGTTTTAGTGCCACAGGGCTTGATACTATTTTAAAAAAAGCAGCTGTGCCCAAAGGCTCTTTTTATCATTACTTTAAAAGTAAAGAGGCCTACGGCATAGCGTTAGTTGATGCATACGACTGTTATTTTATTGCCAAGCTTACCCATTACCTACAGCAAGAAGATGTTCCGCCACTTGAGCGAATCGTTAATTTTACCCAAGGCGCAATTAAGGGGATGAAAAAATACGATTACAAACGTGGGTGTTTAGTCGGTAACTTAAACCAAGAGCTCAATCACTTAAGTGAAGAGTTTAAAACCAGATTAATGCAAAGCTACACCACATGGCAAAACCATGTAGAGGTTTGCTTAAACCAAGCTAAGCAACAAGGCACTATTGCAAGCCATGTAAACACGCAATTAATGAGTGAGTACTTTTGGATTGGTTGGGAAGGTGCTGTTATGCGTGCCAAGCTTACTAAATCAAATACCCCACTTACTTTGTATACAGAAATGTTTTTGCGCGCATTATTAACCTAATGCGTTTTTATTTACCAATTAAAAGACGATCGGTCTAAAAGGATATCCCATGAGTAACCCAATTAAAGCCATTGTTATTAATAAAGAAGATAATAACTATAGCGCTTCATTATCAACTATCGAACATAGTGATTTACCAAACGAAAATGTATCTATCGACGTGCTATACAGCACACTTAACTATAAAGATGGCTTGGCAATTACGGGCAAAGGCCCCGTCGTACGTAGTTTTCCTATTGTGCCAGGTATTGATTTAGTGGGTACGGTTACAAATTCCACCAGCGATGAATTTAAAAATGGTGATAACGTAATATTAAATGGCTTTGGTGTAGGCGAAAAACATTGGGGCGGACTTGCTCAAAAAGCGGCACTTAATAGCGATTGGCTGATCCCCTTGCCTACTGGTATTTCACCAAAACAAGCTATGCAGATAGGTACGGCGGGTTACACCGCCATGCTAAGTGTTATAGCGCTTCAAAAACAAGGTATTACCCCTGAGTCTGGCGAAATACTGGTAACAGGTGCCAATGGTGGCGTAGGCAGCTTTGCTATTTATTTATTAAACCAGCTTGGTTATAACGTAACAGCGGCAACGGGTCGATTAGATCAAAGTGAGTATTTAAAAGAGTTAGGCGCTAATCACGTAATTGACAGAAACGAGCTTTCAAACCCTGGTAAGCCTTTGCAAAAAGAGCGTTTTGCAGCAGCAATAGACTCTGTAGGCAGCCATACACTTGCAAACATTTGTGCATCATTAAAATATGGTGGTGTAGTAACCGCGTGCGGCCTTGCGCAAGGTATGGATTTACCAGCATCGGTGGCACCCTTTATATTACGTGGTGTATCTCTTATAGGAATTGATAGCGTAATGCGCCCTAAAGCCGACAGAATTGAAGCATGGGATCGTTTAGCTAAATTAGTAAGCGCCGATTATTTAGATAAAATTTCGACAGAAATATCACTCGAACACGTAATCGATAACGCAGAGCAACTTATGGAAGGTAAAATTCGTGGTCGTGTTGTAGTTAATTGCCAAAGTTAATTAAATAATAAGCCACATAGTAATATGTGGCTTAAACGTTTAACTAGGCACCGAATGCAGCTAATTTTTCAGCTAATTCTGTTTTAGTAATCAAACCCATTTCTTCTTGCTTTTTAAGCTTGCGAATGTTGTCAAAGTTATCTAGTTTTAAACGTGCTTTAGCTAACTTTTCTTCCATTTCTTCTTTAGATAAAACATCAAGTTTTACTGCTTTTTCTAACTTCTCTTTTTCTTGATCATATTCTTTTTGAAAAATTGCTTTTTCTTGAATTATAATTTGATCTTTTATTTTCTTTTCGATTTCAATGGCTTCATCTTCAAGCTCAATCTTTTTCTCTAAAAGAGGTTCTATTCTTGATAAAGGCTCTTGTAAAGCAACTTCAACATTTTCACCTTGGTTAGCTAAAAGGTTCTCAACATATTTTTTACCAATATCTTTGTAACCAATATTAAGCTGACCTTCGATTGAAGTGATTTCTGAACGAATCGCTGAAAGTTTTGCGTTTTCTTTTGCTGAAGTAGCAATATCACTACTTAGTTTTGATGTAGAGTCACTAATATTTGAGCCAATAGTGCTTGCTTGAGTTTTGATCTTATTAAAAAGTCCCATTTCGTAATATTCCTTAATCTTTAATACTATAAATTGGCATCTTGCCGTATTTTATAAAGCTTTTTAATATTACCGATTATTTAAACACGTGTAAATTTTATCTTTCAATTCATTGTATGTGTAGATTTTAGAGTATCAAAACTTATAGATAAAACTTATAATGCAATTTGTATTTTAATAATGAGGCAACACCTATGAGCAACCAAGAACTTTTCAGTAATAACCCACTGCAAGGCGTAAAATTAGAACAAGTGGTTGAAGAGCTGGTTGAACAATACGGGTGGGAACTCCTGCACGCTTATTTACAACTTAACTGCTTTAAAAATAATCCTGATGTTAAGTCTGCGGTTAAATTTTTACGTAAAACACAATGGGCACAAGAAAAAGTAGATAACTTTTACCTTTACCGCCTTAAAAACTTACCTAAGCCTGATGATGTTCAATACGAACTACCACCACGAGATCGTGTGATCCCAGCTGATCATAAACCGGGGGAGCCGTGTGAACTTAGTTTTGTTGATGCTAAACGTATTGTAGAGAAAAAAGAATCTAAGCAACGTGCTCGCGATCGTAAGCAGCGTTCTAATTCTAGTAACCCTTGGGGTAACTAAAAACTTACTAATTTAAGGTTGAAGAGCTGTTTATAAATAGCTCTTCGACTATTTTCTCATTAACTTCAATTATATCCGCCTTACATAGCCAATAAATAACAATTAATATCCTCGATTTTTCCAAAAGTCTGTTTCAGTGCGCTCTGCCTCTAATGCCACATTAAAAGTTTTATCAGCAATGATTTTTCCATTTAATTCAATCGTCATTCGCCAATCACCCAATTTATTTTCTATTGGCAGCCAAAGCGTATCGCCTAAATAAAAGTTCCAATCACTGTTTTTAACGTATACATCGCCTTCAAAAGGATCCATCACATCACCGTTACTACCTGGAATATCAGGATGGTAAATACAATAATGAAGCTTTTCGCCTTTACCTTTTTTGATATTTACGATTAAGCCAAACTCAATATCTACCTCAGCTATTACATTTGTTGTAAATTGCTCTATTTGTGGCAACTCTTTACTTTCACTATCCCACTTAGAGTAAATACCGTGACTTTGTAACGTCACTACAGGTTTTGTTTTAGCCATTAAGGTAGCCTTTTATGTTAGCTATTTTGGCATTAGTTTAACTTTTTGAAATTTTAAAATAAAACACAATCTCATAAAGTTAAATCTCAACTTAGCTTTAATACTCCGCCTATTTACATAATTGCTAATTTGTCATCATTGTTTACACACTATTTGCACAATTGCTGATTATTGTTTGAGTAACTTAATTGATCAGGTAGGCAGCAATGAAACAATACGCACTTAATAATAAAAATCGAAATAGGATAAATGCTTTAAAGCTCACTTCTCTTGCTTTAATTGTTTCATCGTTAGTTGCATGTGGAGGTGGAGAAGGCATAGCTGATAGCTCAGAAACTACAGAAAGCTCATCACAAACCACCACAGATAATGGCACAGGTACCAGCAGTTCAACCCAAAGTGTACTTTGTGAATATAGCTACAGTGAATATAACGAGTCAGAGTCAGTACAAGCCACCAGCGCTGCAGATTGGTCATGCACAGGAACTACACGTGACTTAGCAGCTAATGGCATACCCGATCACGAAGTAGGTACATTCCCTAATGCTGATAACCCAAATACTATTTCTGAACAATCAGTAAATGAAAGCTACACACTTGAGCCTATAGAAACAACACAAGCAACTATGCTTGGTGGTCCTCGTGGAATGATAGGCGTTGTACTTAATGGCATTAAAATAGACGCAGGCACAGGCGGAAGTTGTGATGATTCTGGCACCGATTGCGATTTAGGCGACAACAGCGGCAACTGGAATATAGAAGCCCTAAGCCAAGACACGTTTAGTTTTGGAACAGACGACAACAATGCACATGTACAACCCGATGGCACATATCACTATCATGGTATGCCAGAAGGCTTTGTAGCAATGCGAGGTGGCAATAGCACCACTATGACTCTAATAGGCTGGGCAGCAGATGGCTTTCCTATATATGCACGTTACGGCTATTCAGACTCAAGTGATGCAACTTCAGCCCTAACCGCAATGACCGGTAGCTACCAACACATAACAACCGTAAGCGCAAACCGCCCTTCTACCGATATATACCCATTAGGTACATTTGCACAAGATTGGGAATACGTAGCAGGCTCTGGTGATTTAGATGAATGTAATGGCCGCGTTGGTGTAACGCCTGAGTTTCCTGATGGGATATACCACTACTACGCAACAGACACTTACCCGTTTTTTCAACGCTGTGTTAAAGGCGAAGTTTAGTTAGGAGTAAGCTATGCCTTATATAAAAAGAGGTCTACTGAGTATGACTACTTTGGGTTTGTTGATTATGCCAAATTTAGCAAACGCGCATTTAATGGTTGCAGATCACGGTACGCTGAATTTTGTTGATAATAACGTGTTTATTGTGCTTTCAATCCCTATGTCGGCTTTTAAAGGGGTTGATGAAGATAAGGATGGCAAAGTATCAATAGTTGAGTTTAATGCTCATAAAAAACAAATAAGTAAGCGAGTTAAAAAGAACGTTTATTTAGCAGATCATCAGTATAAATTTACTATTGACGGACTTTTACTAAACCCAGAAGCGTCGCATACACATAAAAGCGACAATATAGACCAAGTAACCATTACTGGGCGCTACTCTTTGCCCAGTAAATTAACCAAAGTTAACTTTAACGTTAAGCTATTTAGTAACAATGAGCACAAGCAGCATTATCAAATAACAGCGACTAATAAAACGCAAAAGCTAACTCATCAATTTGAGCTAACACCAACGTCGCCCTTTAGTAAGGTGTTTTAATAATTAGTAATACTTACCTAATAATTAAGTGACAAAGAGTACAAGTTAAACAAACTTATGCTCTTTTTTATATTTTACTTCTTATTTAATACTCTTTAGTGAAGGGCTCTTTCTATAAAGGTACAAGCTTGGGGTTTTTAGGAAAGTAATGCTCTTCTTGCTGCTCACATAAACTAAACTCACGGGTGTTTTTATATGGGAGTTTCATAAAGCCCGCAACACCAACGTCCGTAATATTTACCGCGTATTGCATTAGTTTATTAAGAAGGCGTTTAAACTCAACCTCTTTACTCGAATCGAGTAAGCGGTAGTAATGGTGAATCTTCATTCTGTCGGGCAGTGCTTCAAAAATAATACACCCCGTATGATGAATTTGGTTAAGCTCAAATACGCACTTAATAACTTTTTTAGGTAGCTGTAGTTGCTCATCAGGGTCTTTACCGTCTTCAAAGTATGAATGCGGGCGAGTTATGTCGTTTGCCTTCATGCTGACTACTTCGTATTCAAGCTCTGGTAGGCTATCAAACTTAAATGCACCCGTGCCATCTCGCTCTAGCTGAATGGTTTTACGGGCATCAAACAAACAACACTTAAATAACCCTTTTTGATTAATCGCTTGCGCAAGCATCACCGTGTTATTAATCGCATCACTAAAGGCATCACCCAATGATTCGTCATGCATAATTAAAGACGATTCAACAAACATCGACTCATCCTTCCAATGAAAACTAAGCCCACCAACAACAGGGTATTTAGCTAATCGGCTTATTGATGCTAAAAATGCTTTTTCGTTATCGCCGGTATCAAACAAAAACTCTTTATAATAACGGTCAAGTTGCGCGTCGTTTATATCTAGTAATTGCTGATTATGATCGGCCTGGCGTAAAAACTGTTTTCGTGAACTATATACAACCGTATCGGGTTGCTCGGCCTTGCCATACCAAAAAGGAATATCTGCTTTTTTTTGTTTTTTATCAAGCTCAGGTAAATACGCTTTAGCCATAGTTGTAATATTACGCATAAAGTAATCACCGGCACCATCACGTTGTGCCTTACTTTTAGAAAGCATGCCATCAATCACTTTAGCCAGCTCTTTTGGGAGCCCTAAGCTGCTTGCAGGGATGGCTTGTGCACCAAAGCGACACGATTGCGCCGACGCTAGCGCATACAACGTAGCGGCTACACCTTGTTCGTCAAATCGTGGGGATGATTGCTCCCCCGACATTTGCGCTTCACCAATAAAGTACACATCGCCCATACGCGCATTAGTTGTACTTAAATCGCCCGACATTAAATCCATAAAGTTACTCGCAACAGGGTTACCATCACTATCGAGCTGTGCATACACAGAGCTGCCCCAATCCACTAACGAAAGCGCATTAGTGTTTGCATCCCAAACAAGGTTTGAAGGTTTTATATCGCCATGCACTATAGGTTGTGGGCTAACGCCGTTTTTGTGACTACGTAAATCAATTAATACATTACGTAACCTAACAGCTAGCGCCATTATTTGCGCGGCACTAAAGCGCCCTGTTTTAAGCGATACTTTTTCAAGGTCCTCTCCAATGGCGCGCGCCATCATTAAAATCCCTTGTTTTTTAATTCGCTCAAAAGCATAAAAGGTAGGCACTAAGGGGTTATTAATTTGCGAAAGCATATACGCTTCGTCTTCTAGGCGGTCGCGTACACTTTGGGCAAGCGTAATACGCGAAAACTTAAATACCCAAGGTAAGCCGTTATCGTCATCACCTGCAAACACAAAACCAAAAGCACCTGAACCAATCATTTCAACGTTTTTGTAGCCCAGCAGTGTTAGCTGCTTAATACAAATATTAAGCCACTGGCGGTGTTTTTTAGCATCGCGGTGCGAAAGCAAATAAACAGATTGCTCTTCGTTGATATAAAAATTGCGGATTTCTTTGGCTTTCAATACAGGTACTCAAACTTATAAAACTAACCAATTATTAGTTTTATGTAATGAGATTACAATAGGTTAAATAAGAGTTTTGAAATCGTTGAATAAAACAGCGCTAAAGTAGCGCCAGAACAGTAAATTTAAGTGTAAACGTTAAAGCTCAAAGTAAGCTTTTGCAATGCACTGTATATAAATACAGTGCATTGCTTTTTGCTAACTTTCAATAACACGAAGCTGCTTAAGTAATGACACATCTATGTGCGTTTGATAATAATATTTATTAGTAGCTCTACCACGGCTCATAAAATCGATAGTTACTCGTTTAGCTTCGCCTGTTACTTCTATTGTTTTATCAATAAAAAAGGTGTCTGCTGGTTGCCCGTATTTACTTTGAAGCTCTGCTACCACATTAGGCTGTATTGATACCGTAATAGAACGCCTGTCGCGATAATCAGTTTCGGTATTTAAATACAACCAACTACCCTGAGCTCCCGCCGCTTTAATATGAAACTGATAAGTACCAGCAACACCCTTTGGTGCACTTTGCTCAGTTAAAGCGATAAGGTTCATATTTGCAGCCGTACTTTGGCTCATTTCAATTTTATGGGGAACAGAACTACATGCACTAAGCGTTAGCACACTTAGTAAGGCTAGATATTTCAAGACACAATTTCCTTGTTTCTTACACCAATTCGCATAATTCAGTAATCTATTTTGAAACAAGAAAATCGTGTCGATAACAAAGCAAAAATTTCGTTATTGAGCTGTTCTATATCAGAAACTTTTAATGCAGTTAGCGATTTAATCCCTTAAATTGATTAACTATTATTGCGAATTGGTATTATGCATTATTAAAAATATGTAGCGTTAATGATACCACTATATGCAGCCATGTTTCTATAATCAATCCAAACAATTAGTTAGCGGGTATTAAGGCGCATTGCGCTGAGAAGGATCTGTTTTAAAGCTTTTTAGCAAACTTTGCGGGTCAACCACCTCGGTATGCTCTTTAGCAGCCTGCGCCCACCATATTAGTTGGCCAAACGTACGTGAGAAATAATTAAACCACGATGATTGACTCTCTCCTGCAACAGGTTTGCCATCCTCACTAAACACATCTTGCGCTTTTGGCACGTGGATCATCGCCGATACCGGTAAACAGCCAAGTTCAGATAAAAAAGTACGCATGCTAATGGCCGCTCTTACGCCACCCCACTGTCCTGCTGAGTAAGTTACTATTGCACTTGGTTTATACGAAAATAGTGAGCTACCAAAATGATTAAGTAAGTCAGCGAGGGCTGGACTCATGCTGTGATTGTACTCAGGACTAATCATTATATAACCATCTGCGGCTTTAATTTTATCAGCTAAAAGAGTGAGCTCTGTAGGTGCATTACTTTTAGCGTATGCAAAATGTGGTTTAAATACGTTTTCGCTAGGAAAATCCAACGCATCAATTAGCTCAAACTCATGATCGCCAAAATGCTCTGTTAAGCATTCTATACAAGCCCTAGAAACCCTTAAACCTAAGCGAGCTGGCTTTGGTGGTGTACTATCGCGTACTGTGCCTAAAAATACTAAAAACTTCATATGTAATTCTCAACTGTGTTTAAACGATAGCTAAACACTAACATTTTTTAGTTATTGTGTATTACACATACGCATGGTTTATTGATTCAAAACATACGAATAATTTAAAAGCTGTAAACTCACCCTCGAAAAGCAAACACGCCCTAGTATTGATAACTTAGCCCTACACCACCCCAAAATATATTTCGAAGTGTCTCGTCACCTACAAAGCGTTTTTCATCTTTATTAACTGCAATGCTATAGCTTGTATATGTGTATAAGGCTAACTGATTAAAAAGCTGATACGACAAGTTTGCAGTAAACTTAACGTTGTTTACTCCGTTGTGCCCATCACTAACATACCCCGCGTTAAACCCCACGCCTGATTGAATATCTACTGATAATAAATCGTTAATATAAAAATCTTTTTTTACTGCCAACTCCAAAAATGTACCGCTGGCATCAAATGAATGATAAACACTACTTAACAACTGAATATCGTCTGCATAGAGATAAGCAAAGTCGAGGCTTAGCTCATTATCGTGAGCATCAATGCCATCTTCGCGAGCTTTAATATAGTTATAACCTACATACATCTCTACTCGCTCAGATAAGTGAGCGGTATAAATGGCATTTAAATTAAGCTCTGAATAATCACTACTAATACCTTTTGCGGCCCAAGGGATCACCGCAAAGTTTTTATAATTAAACTCAGTAGCAATTGATGCAATACCATTACCGGCAAGGTTATCCCGACCTTCGGTTACATATCGGCTTTCCCATAATGGGTGAATATGTAAATCAAACTCTTTATTTTTGTAATTTACGTCAGTATTGGTATGCTTAATATTTCCGCCTACGCCCACTTCAAGCTCTTGATAGTGCTCTTGTGTTTTTGCTTGTGCGTAAGCTGTATTTACTCCCGCTAGAGTCGTAATAACAAATACATATTTTAAATAGTGAGTCATTTATTAAGTCCAAAACCATCATAAATGGTAAAAAGTGGCGCATAGTATTGTTATAAAACGTGTTAGCGCAATAAATGGATGCATATATATTGTTTTATTTATTAGATTTGAAGTATTTACTAAGTATTACCCATAAACTACAAGTTGCAATTAGCTCGGATTTCAACCAACAAACCAAAGCTATATACGCACCGAGCAATGCTCTAGCAGGTACTTAATTTAATAGTAAAATGATAGTTATAGTACTCACGGTGAGGTGTTCCCTATTGCAAAAACAGGAAAAGTATAAGAAGGAAGTGTAAAAAAGTGCGGTAAAGGGGAAAACTATAAGCAGCAATAACTCATTAAGCTGCTTATTATTCTTAAAATTATTAACCTAATTTGTTGGCCAGTTTAGTGACTTAAATAAGCCATAACGGCAAAGAGTGCAACATAAAAACAAAAACCGAGTAAGAAGATTAAGTCGACTCTTCTAGCTTTACTCGCTTTATAAGATGCAAAATCCTTAAACTCGCTTTTATACTGCCCAAACGTTACCACTTTTAATAGCAGCCAGCCGGTCGAGTAAAATAAAAAGCTCAAACCAGTATCAACTATTAGCCAAATAAAAATATCAAATGCAATACTCATTAACTATGTCCATTAGTTTGGAATGCAAAAACTATATCAGCTATGTGTTTAAAATACAGCCAGCTAAGTTAATTAAGGTGTAACAGTAAATTTCGTTAAACCTATTAACTGACCTGATTCGGTGACTACTTTTACTTGCCACTTACCAACAGAGTCACTAGGGAAATTTACTTTGTGTGTCCACGCTCTATAACCTAGTTCTCTCCCACCGTTTATATTTAACGTGATCCGATCAACTTCTTTTTTATTATGAAGCCACACATGAAATATTTTTTCGTTTAAGCCTCTTGGTGCTTTAACAGCAGTCCAACTATATAAACCTTGATGGTGCAGCGTATAAGAATCTAAATGTTTAATACTCCCTACTGGCTTTTTATGCTGTAAATCAACTTCATGAGCTAACGTAATATCGGTTAATCGCAGTGCTGCAGGAGGCACATAGCTTCTTAATTGCCACACTGCTGTGCTTAAAGCACATAAAATCAATACAAGAATAGGAAAACGCCACCAGCGAGCATTAGGCATTAAATTGTTTAAACTCGGAAGAGTAACCACTACAGCAGTTACAAGTGCGGCAGCTAAACTTTGGCTCGTTGTAAGGTTTAACAAAATAGGTAACGTAACAAGCAAAACAACAAATAAAGCAAAGTTATGAAACACGCTAAATAGCGTGCGGTTTCTAGCAAGTTTTTTATAATAAAAGGGATCGATAACCGATATAACTGCACACAAAGCAATAAGGGAAGTAAAAATTGCTTGAGGATGATTCCACTGCGTAACCGCTAAAAAAAATGGCAACGCAAAAAATAGGCTTTCTTGCTGCACCATTTGTAGCGCAAAACGCATTACATTAGGCGATACCGCTACACCAAACTTTTCTTCTACTTTATCACGCAGCCAATTATCAATAATTAGCCACAACCAACTAATAAGTAAAAATATCGCAATAAATTGCGAAAAAGACTCTTTTCTGTCTACAAGTGCAAAGCTAGCAACGCCCGACAAAAACGCCAACACAGCCAATAATCCAGGCCGCTTTTGCATCGCGCTTATAAATTTAGCGATTATATTTTTACAGTAATCCATGTATGAGTGTTTCCGTACGGGTTCGTACTTTATTATTTTTATTCAGAGTATGATTAGTTTAACTAAGTTTAAATGAACAACAGATAGATGGATGGATTCAAACGCGTCATTTACCAGTAAATCAAACTAACCATTTTAATTAAATAAAAGCCCGGCATAGCGCGTCATTGGTACGTTTATTAATTTTTGTAACGCGTGAGCCTTAGCAAGTAATTCGTCTTCACTAAGTGCAGGCATTTTATTGTTAAAAGCGAACACAATTTTATTACCGCCTTCAATAATAAAACTAAGAACCTTTCCTGCAAATTCTTTCTCAAGTAGTTGATCAAACACTTCCCTTTGCCCAATTTTGGTATGGCAAATATTAAGTACTAAAACACCATCTAAAGTGAGCGCATTTTTACAATCACGTAAGTAGGATGATTGCACCTGATCTGACTCCATCCCTTCTGAGCTATATAAATCAGAAAAAATAACGTCCGTTTTTATCTGCGTTTTTTTCATGTAGTTTGCCGCATCATCAATATGAATAAACAAACGTTCTGACACAGGGACTTCAAAATATTTTATAGCCATATCAGCAACGGCTTTGCGGTATTCAACGGTATGTATAGTCAGTGCAGGAAACGCATGATAAAGACTTTTTGCTATAGAGCCCGCCCCAAGTCCCATTATCATCGCGGTTTTTAAGTGCGGAATAAAAAAAAGCGCAGCCATCATAGCTTGCGTATAAGCTAAGCTTAACCCGTTAATATTATTTAATTTAATACAGCTTTGATAAATTTTTCCGTCAAAGCTGAGAATAAGATTCTTTTTTGTTTCATATACATAAACAGGGCCATGCTCATCAATAGTTGATGCAATACAAGTGCCTTTGATATCCACGAATACTCAATAGGTGAGGTGATGAAAAACGAGTATAACTTACTTAACGCACTGGCATTGCCATTAATATGGTTTATAGCCTTTTATTAATTTACAAGCATTTATATACGTACTCAAAAAAGTCGGTTTATCTTTTGAGATTAGATTAGCTAAGGTATCTACTTATATAGCTAGATGGAACTTACCCGTGACGACATTTATTATAAACAGCGACGCAATATGCTAAAAACTTAACTAACATACTGATATAGCTACAAAAAAACTATTTGAATATTCCTCATGTTCAACATGAATAAAGTACACACCAACGACAAGGAAGTCTAAACGGCTAAACATCCATCCTTTATTTTTACCGATTTATGCCTTTTTCTCGCCAATTGCTACGTAATCGAATCTAACAATAGTGATTAATGAATATGACTCATGTTTTATGTGAAATTAAACCGTTTTTCTTCATATACCAATCAACGTATAAATTACTCATCCCTTAGCGCTAAACACTATTACTAACAACTTAAAGCTGCTGAATACCTAAACCAGCTAAGCCAGCTAAGTAAGTTGCAAGGCTAATAGAGCGCAGAGCATCAATCAGGTTTAAATTATAAAATTGGATATAAACACGATGAAAAAAGATTTTACATTTAATATTAAGAGCGTTTCACTCGACGAAAATTATCATCCATCAACTAATACGCGTATCACAACCAACTTTGCTAATTTAGCCAGAGGTGAGTACCGCAAAGCAAACTTACGTAACGCCTTAAACATGATTAACAACCGTTTTAATGCCCTAGCCCACTGGGATAACACCAAAGGTGAGCGTTATGCTGTTGAGCTTGAAATTATCTCTGTTGAAATAGGTATTGAAGATGGCGGCGAAAGCTTCCCCTCTATCGAAATATTAAAAACAAATATTGTTGACCATAAAACTAATAAGCGTATTGAAGGCATTGTAGGAAACAACTTTTCATCGTATGTACGCGACTACGATTTTAGCGTTCTCCTACAAGAGCACAATAAAGGCAAGCCTCAATTTAGCATTCCAGATGACTTTGGGGTTTTACATGGCAAGCTATTTCAGTCATTCGTAAATTCGGATACATACAAACAAAACTTTAAAAAACCACCGGTTATATGCCTAAGTGTGTCAGATAACAAAACCTACAACCGCACCGAAAACCAGCACCCGGTACTTGGCGTTGAATACGAACCAAATGAATCGTCTTTAACTGAGCAATACTTCAAAAAAATGGGCTTACAGGTACGTTATTTTATGCCACAAAATAGCGCCGCGCCTTTAGCATTGTTTTTCTTTGGTGATTTACTTAATGATTACAGCAATCTTGAGCTTATAAGCACCATTAGTACGATGGAAACGTTTCAAAAAATCTACAGACCAGAAATTTATAATGCCAATGCAACAGCGGGTAAATCATATAAACCAAACTTAAAAAACTTGGATCACTCACTAACGCAAATTGTGTATGACCGAGAAGAGCGCGGCAAGTTAGCGAATGAGCAAGGCAAGTTTGCACAAGAGCATTTTATCAAGCCGTACCAAACGGTTCTTGAGCAATTCTCTACTCGCTATCTGTCATAACAACTAATAGTAACAACCAGTAATAACGCGCTTAACGCTACGTTTAATAATTAACTAAAATATACGGCATTATTTATTATGAAAAAATTACTACCTACATCTACCGCTGGCAGTTTACCTAAGCCTTTATGGCTTGCAGAGCCAGAAACACTTTGGTCACCTTGGAAATTACAAGGTGATGAATTAACTCAAGGCAAACACGACGCCCTACGCTTGTCATTATTCGACCAGCAACAAGCAGGCATTGATATTGTTAGCGATGGCGAGCAAACAAGGCAGCATTTTGTAACTACATTTATAGAGCACCTAAATGGCGTTGATTTTGAAAAGCGCAAAACAGTAAAAATTCGTGACCGATACGACGCAAGTGTACCTACCGTTGTGGGCCCTGTTAGCCGTCAAAAGTCTGTGTTTGTTGAAGACGCCAAGTTTTTACGCAAGCAAACCAAGCAACCAATAAAATGGGCATTGCCAGGCCCAATGACAATGATTGACACGCTTTACGATGACCATTATAAAAGCCGCGAAAAACTAGCGTGGGAATTTGCCATAATTCTCAATCAAGAAGCAAAAGAGTTAGAAGCCGCAGGCGTTGATATTATTCAATTTGACGAGCCCGCGTTTAATGTATTTTTTGATGAAGTAAACGACTGGGGAATTGCCTGTTTAGAGCGCGCAATTGAAGGGCTCAAATGCGAAACCGCCGTGCATATTTGCTATGGCTACGGCATTAAAGCCAATACAGATTGGAAAAAAACACTAGGAAGCGAATGGCGCCAGTACGAAGAAGCATTCCCTAAGCTTCAGCAATCTAATATCAATATTATCTCATTAGAGTGCCATAACTCACATGTACCAATGGATTTACTAGAACTCATTCGCGGTAAAAAAGTAATGGTAGGCGCTATTGATGTAGCAAATCATACTATCGAAACGCCAGAAGAAGTAGCTAATACGCTACGTAAAGCACTCCAATTTGTAGATGCCGACAAACTCTACCCATGTACAAACTGCGGCATGGCTCCACTACCTCACCATATAGCTAACGGCAAATTAAATGCCTTGAGCGCAGGGGCAGAAATTATAAGAAAAGAATTACTAGAAGAGAATTAGAAAAGTAGCTTTAAAATACAAATTGTAAACAATAACAGCTGTCGCACCATGCCATAGTAAAATTCATAAACATGGTGCGTTAGTTAAAATCTACTAACAAAGTTTAGGTTAGATATTTAATTTTTTTTATTAAAAAGCTCTAACCTATTTTTTGAAAAATCGATAACTGCTTGCTGGCTGAACAAGATTGGTTTGTTAGGTGCGCTGTTCATTTAAACTGAATCTTGTTTCTTACAAGTTCAAAAATACACGCCCCAGTTAAAACTGCATATACACCTAGAATAAAGTAAAACATAGTTGGGCTGGTTTCAAGTGAGTAATCTTCGCCTCCTTTGGGAGAAACTTGACCAGTAAGTAGATCGTGAATGAAGAGAAAGGTAAAAAATAGACCACAAGAAACCAAAAGTATCTTGTCAGATTTTGAGTGTTTTTTCATAAACTATTTTCAGCCAATTTTCCTTTTGAGAAGCTTTAGCAAAATTCGAAACAACTGCCTTTTGCTTGTAGCACCTAACAATTTTGTCTACGATATTTGTCGTTTTATAAACCGACAAATGTCCACATATCACAATGCATTTATCTTAACCATCAAATAAACACCTGTAAACAATTAGTTAACTTTAAGGTTTTTTCCTTAATGTAGAAATACACAGAAACAAATACAAACCTGACAGCCACCTTAATCGAACAAACAAAACTGTGCCACTAAATTAGCCAATCAGGTTCAAAATTTATCTTTGATTACTGGGTCACTTTCATTTCATCTAATAAATAAGTCATTAGCACGCTAAAACCTGAATTACACGCATGATAATAACTACATAATTACAGTTTTAATGTTTACTGAATGGTTTTACTGAGTAGTTTAAGTTTTATGCGAGTAACTTTTCGCAGTTGCTAATATTTGTTCGCCGTTTCCGCTTTAAATGTTCACAGTAACTTGCTTGTGAAGTGGGCCTACCTACTGCACCATGGAATACGCGCGTAAATTGTGTGGTGAGTTTTAACCAGTTTTCGGGGGATATATTAAGTCTTTCTAGCAAAGGAAGGTTCATATTATCAATGTGCCCGCGTTTATCCTCTCGTATTATTCGCCCTGTTAACTCAACAAGTTCAAGGTACGATTTAAGCTCAAACGGCAGCCCTTTAGGCATAATCTGACGTGGCATACCTGCAAAACGTAGTAACTGTTTAGGCTGTTTACCTTCTGTCGCGCATGTTAAGCGCTTTTGTACACTGGTATGGTCTGACTCTTCTGGTGTATTAGCCATTTTAGCCCTAATGGGATTTAAATCGACATAGGCCATACACGCTGCAAGTGCTGCTTCATCTAGTAATGCTTGCGATTTGAATCTACCCTCCCAGAATCGTCCTGTGCAGTTATCTTCTTTATTTGCTCTACGCGCAATGTCTTCATTTAATAGCCGCATAAACCAGCTAATACTTGCTAGGCGTTCGCGGTATTGTTTAACCGTTTGGTTGAAAAAGATGAGTTCAACTTTACTTAGCTTTTCACCTTGTACATATTTTTGCGTTAACACTGTGCCTTTACACAGTTTATGCCAGCGAATAACAATCGCTTTATCATTCAGCCTGTTTGCTTTCTTATCATCTACATATAGTACCAAATGAGTGTGATTACTCATTACGGCATAAGCACATACATCAATACAAAATATTTTTGCGAGCATAAGTAACTTATCTTCAACCCAACCTTGTCGATGCTCGTAGGATTGACCAGTAAAACGGTCTTCGCCACATAAAAATGCACGACGAACACAGCGTGAAATACAGTGATAGTATTTTGTATCAACCAAACTTACTTGACGCTTTCTTGCGATTGCCATAAGACACCCTGCTCGTTTTTTGTACTAAACAAAGGCTAGCCTCTAACTCCGTAAAGTGCAAAATTAAGATGGGTGTCTTGTTTATTTATCTTGTTTATTTAGATGCCAACATAAAAATGCACGTCGCACGCACCGCGAAATACAATGGTAGTATTTTGTATCAACCAAACTTACTTGACGCTTTCTTGCAATCACAAACTAAACAAGACAGCCACTCTATTTTTAATCTGGCTATTCACTTTTAGGTTGAGAATTTATCTTTTAATATTGGGTTACTTTTATTTCATCCATTAAATAAGTCATTAGCACGTTAAAACCTGAATTACACGCATGATAATAACTACATAATTGCAGTTTTAATGTTTACTGAATGGTTTTACTGAGTAGCTTAAGTATTATGCGAGTAGCTTTTCGCAGTTGCTAATATTTGATCGCCGTTTCCGCTTTAAATTTTCACAGTAACTTGCTTGTGAGGCTGGCCTGCCTACTGCACCATGAAATACGCGCGTAAATTGCGTAGTCAGTTTTAACCAGTTCTCTGGGGAGATATTAAGCCTTTCTAACAAAGGTAGGTTCATGTTATCAATATACCCGCGTTTATCCTCTCGTATTATTCGCCCTGTTAGCTCAACAAGTTCAAGGTACGATTTAAGCTCAAACGGCAGCCCTTTAGGCATAATCTGACGTGGCATACCTGCAAAACGTAGTAACTGTTTAGGCTGTTTACCTTCTGTCGCGCATGTTAAGCGCTTTTGTACACTGGTATGGTCTGACTCTTCTGGTGTGTTAGCCATTTTAGCCCTAATGGGATTTAAATCGACATAGGCCATACAAGCTGCAAGTGCTGCTTCATCTAGTAATGCCTGCGATTTGAATCGGCCCTCCCAGAACCTACCAGTGCAGTTATCTTCTTTATTTGCTCTGCGCGCAATGTCTTCATTTAAGAGCCGCATAAACCAGCTGATACTTGATAAGCGTTCGCGGTATTGTTTAACCGTTTGGTTGAAAAAGATGAGCTCAACTTTACTTAACTTTTCACCTTGTACATATTTCTGCGTTAACACTGTGCCTTTACACAGTTTATGCCAGCGAATAACAATCGCTTTATCATTCAGTCTGTTTGCTTGATTATCATCTACATACAGGACTAAATGAGTGTGATTACTCATAACAGCATAAGCACACACATCAATACAAAATACCTTTGCTAATTCAAGCAGCTTATCTTCAACCCACCCTCGTCGATGCTCGTAAGATTGACCAGTAAAACGGTCTTCTCCACATAAAAATGCACGACGAACACAACGTGAAATACAGTGATAGTATTTTGTATCAACCAAACTTACTTGACGCTTTCTTGAAATTGCCATAAGACACCCTGCTCGTTTTTTGCACTAACTAAAACGTAGTCCTAAATTTTGAAAAGAGCAAAATTTAGGATGGGTGTCACTGTTAATTTGTGGAACGCCTTTGGATCTCTCAAGTTCTCAATACATCTATTTATACATGCCACGGCTTGAAAACTCCGCTGACTCTCTACAGCCTAACCAATACGGCTGTTTTGCATGGACTTCGGTAGCGTTGCAAACCTCGTCAGTCAGATCTAATATTTATCGGAGCGATACCAGCACTTCAGGGCCACGATAGCCCCTATGGCCTACATAATTCTCTGTGTACGCTTCACCAATATTGTTCGTGTGATGCAGTCCTCACTGCTGAAAAGCATTTGCTAATCCCACACTCCGCCAAAGGCGCAACACTCGATACAGGTGGTTGGTTAAACCTTACCTGACAGGGACTTACACCCTGCAAGATGCATCAAGCTTCGCTTGACGCACCAACGCCCCACTAAGGGGCTAATAAATAGTTGGCTAAAATAGCGAACGAAGTGAGACTAGCCAACTGTTTTTAGTCCCGCTTAAGTGGCTTGTTAGGTGTATGTTTGCCAAATTAGAGAGTACATTATAAAAGTTGAAAACGTCGCATAAATAAAAATACCAAACCAAAAACCACCAGGCGAATCACTACGTTTTACCGTGATTGATTTAATTTCTATTTCTCCCATTTTTATAGAGTGAATACAATAAATAAGTAAAAAGGGACATAAAAATAAAAACACTATGGTTGCTATAAAATTACCGTATCCTTCAGCTTGTGGAGTAAACACAAATGCCAATAGTGTACAGGTACAACCTAAAATAAAAATAGTTTTCAATAATCTGGAAGTATCCAACTTTAATTCAGATATTAATTTGACTATAACTCCATCACCTCTTTTAAGAGTTTGAGCCTTTGGATTTTGGCTAAACCTAACTTTAGGGGGGATTCCTTTTTTTCTATTATCTATTTCTTGTAGTAAGACTTGGTATCTCTCAGGGTATTTAACTTGATCAATATGCTGTAAACAATCTAATAGTTCCTCAAGACTATATTCAGAATAAATTGGCTCAGAAGTTAACACTAAGTACACCTAACGCCGTTTTAAGCGGCAAATTACAGTTGGCTAAAATAAGTGAGGCACGA
>NZ_WTKS01000060.1:0-564 GCF_011378625.1 Pseudoalteromonas sp. c7(2019)
AATTTATTCAATTGGTTATCAAAAGATACAGATTCAGAATGGCTGTTTATTGACGGCATTATAGTCCGTACTCATCAGCATGGAACAGGGGCTGCCACAAATGATGATGAAGCAATAGGTAAAAGCAGAGGTGGTAACTCAACAAAGATCCACTTAGCAGTGGATAGTTACGGGCTACCCGTTTGTTTTTCATTATCTGGAGGTCAAGTACACGATATTGTCCATGCCGAAGAGCTGATAAATCAATCTCCTAAATCATCTTATATTGTTGCAGATAAAGGTTATGACAGTGAAAAGCTTAGAGAGCATATACATGAAAAAGGTGCCATTTCAGTCATTCCTAGACGAAAAAATAATAAAACAGGAAACAATGACATAGATTGGTGCCTGTATAAGTATCGACATTTGGTTGAAAATGTATTTGGAAGAATTAAACATTTCCGTGCAATAGCAACGAGATACGATAAATTAGAACAAAATTATGCAAGCATGGTTGCTTTAGCATTCACTATTATGTGGCTCCCTATGCATGCTGAGTAATTATTGAGCACCAAAGATCAACAC
>NZ_WTKS01000061.1:0-546 GCF_011378625.1 Pseudoalteromonas sp. c7(2019)
CGTTAGGTGTTTTCAGAATGCGGTTAACTTTGATAGTATTATCGATATTTTATAGTTCTTTTTTATTTGCTCATAAAGATACTGGGGTTAAAATCCAAGATGATGGAGTTTTAATTGGTCTTCCGCAGAAATATGAACCTGCATCATTTGATCGTAAATCATTAACTCTTCAAATTGCAGATAAAAAATTAATTATGCCAGAGTGCCTTTCAAAGTATTTTGGAGATAATAGTACATTTATGTATTCATTGGATATATCAAGTTCTTGGTATCATAATTTAACGCGTTTACCACCATATTTAAATATGACTATAACTCCCGACAATCAAAATATTGAATATACTATTAGGTTTAATATGAACACCTTAGAAGTAATGAAAGGGTATAGTTTGCCTAAAAAAAGAGGAGTTCAAAGTGTCAGGTATAGTTTAGAACCACTTGGCTTTACATCAGAGTGCTTAACATCTATTAAAATAGTTTCGGTGGAATAAACACCTAACAAGGGTTTTCAAGCCGGACAAATTACAGTTGGCTTTTTGTTCGTGC
>NZ_WTKS01000062.1:0-245 GCF_011378625.1 Pseudoalteromonas sp. c7(2019)
ATCTTCAAATTTAGTTAACATCCCTAAGCTATAGGTACTGTCTGCTGCTATATCTTGCTCACAACTTACTGCCTTAGCTATTTTTCTATAATCACCTTTTTTTAATAAATATAAAGGCTGATTTTCTATTGTTTGTGACCATTCAAAATCACTATGCATTGCTGACTTTAATGCATTTAAATGAGATGGATTACGCAACCAAAGATATAACCCCGAGTTTATCCCTTCAACATGATGAACAAATA
>NZ_WTKS01000063.1:0-529 GCF_011378625.1 Pseudoalteromonas sp. c7(2019)
AATGCGTGGCAAGTGTTAGGCATTTTCAAAAAGCTACAAAATTTCGGACGTGCTTTTGTTAATTTCGGTGAGCCGATTAATCTCAAACAATATTTTGACCAACAGCAACCTAATTGGCGAGAACAAATTTTATCTGAACAGGCGTTGCAGCGGCAAATTAATCACCTTGCTGATAATGTGATGCAGGGGATCAATCAAGTAACGGCGGTTAATGCGTTACCTTTATGCGCTGCTATTTTATTATCAAGTGTTAATCATCAGTTAGGTAAGCAGCGAATGCTGACGTTGTTGCGATTGCATCAGCAGTTATTAGCAAGTATCTCCGACAATGCGGGGATTACTTATCCAACACAGTCGCCTGAATTAATTTACCAACAGGCATTAGCGATGAATAAGTTTTCTGAATCTAATCATGTTGTGAGTTGTGACCACCAACAAAGTACGCATTTAACATATTACCGTAATACAGTGGTACATGTATTTGCGTTACCGTCATTACTTAGTTATGCCT
This sequence comes from Pseudoalteromonas sp. c7(2019), assembly GCF_011378625.1. Classification (NCBI taxonomy): domain Bacteria; kingdom Pseudomonadati; phylum Pseudomonadota; class Gammaproteobacteria; order Alteromonadales; family Pseudoalteromonadaceae; genus Pseudoalteromonas; species Pseudoalteromonas sp. c7(2019). The sequence goes on from NZ_WTKS01000063.1 coordinate 512, forward strand.
TAATAAAGCTAAGTAATG
>NZ_WTKS01000064.1:0-218 GCF_011378625.1 Pseudoalteromonas sp. c7(2019)
GAAGAGCAGATATGGCTCAAGTGAGTTCGCTTGTAAGAGCAAACTTAAAGTAGACATACTTCTCGTCTCTGATTAAAAAAGCCCCAGCTTAATTTAAGTCTGGGGCTTTTTTGTTTTAATAGGTAAAATTTTTACAGTAAAACTGATACCTTTAAGGTTTATTAATTATTATTCCTAGCATTGCCCGTTTCAAATAAATATCAATATTGATTGAACTA
>NZ_WTKS01000064.1:291-519 GCF_011378625.1 Pseudoalteromonas sp. c7(2019)
TATTCCTAAAAATTTCATTGACGATCTAATCTCACGCACTGATATCGTTGACGTAATTGACAGCCGCCTTAAATTGAAGAAAAAAGGTAAAAGCTACCGTGCGCGCTGTCCTTTCCATAATGGTAATAACGATTCAACTTTCTCAGTAAGTCCAGATCAACAGTTTTATCATTGCTTCAATTGCGGTGTAAGCGGTAACGTTTTATCCTTTTTAATGGAATATGATGG
>NZ_WTKS01000065.1:0-519 GCF_011378625.1 Pseudoalteromonas sp. c7(2019)
CTTCCTTTGGAACAATGCGGAAAAAGGTTTCACCTTCTTTAACTAAACCTAACTCATTACGGGCGCGTTCTTCTATCGCTTCGGTGCCTGTTTTTAGATTATCGATTTCTGAAAACATCATTTGATTGCGCGTTGTTAGCTCTGTATTACCAGCAGTCGCCAATGCGACCTCTTTAGAATATTCTCGATTATCCTGCAGTCCATTCTTTCCAAACCATAAATGGTATTGCAATAATGAAAATATAAAAATAAAGATAGCTAACAGTAAGCGCATGATATTTAAACTCAGTATTAAAAAAGTTAATCATCCCACATTAAACAGAAAATTAAAATCAACTCAAACACACTAAATTTAGTTGCGTAGCATTAGGCTGAATAAAACTTATTTCTTCCAGAAAAGCAGTTTGCTTTCTAATTGCGGGAATAATGGATGAATAAATAATTTATGGGACATAATACATGCCACAATCATTTTAATAACAACCATTTGATCAATGCCTAATAAATAATAAGCATAAC
>NZ_WTKS01000066.1:0-203 GCF_011378625.1 Pseudoalteromonas sp. c7(2019)
CCGTATTTACATTCCTATCAGCTTTCAACTGGATTAATCATGACTTTATTTACCGTAATACAAGAACAATTAGGCTTAATGACTTGGCCTTTAGTCATCTGCTCGATCATCACGTTAATGATTATTAGCGAACGTCTTTTAAAATTATTAAGTTCAGGTTCATTAAGCAAAAAAGAGATTTCGCGATTATTATCAGGCATTGA
>NZ_WTKS01000066.1:293-512 GCF_011378625.1 Pseudoalteromonas sp. c7(2019)
GATACCGCGAGTATCTGGGTGCAAGATAAACGTCAAGAACTTCACAGCGGCTTAAAATTACTCGCATTGATTGGCGTTATTAGCCCATTGTTAGGATTATTAGGTACTGTATTAGGCTTAATTGATATGTTTAAGGCAATTGCCCTCACAACAGGCTCAGTTACTCCGAACGATCTTGCTGATGGCCTAGGCATAGCCATGCGCACTACCGCGGCAGGT
>NZ_WTKS01000067.1:0-511 GCF_011378625.1 Pseudoalteromonas sp. c7(2019)
AAATGCAATAGGAAATGATACAGAAAATAGTTTTGACTTAAGTTTACCTTTAGCATTAAAAGATTATGAACAACGCGATAAACAGCGTTGTATTAAGTGGTTAGCTAAATTCACATAAGTTAGCTTTATATTTCAATTACTAGCAGAAATTAAATTTATCTTACAAAAACTAAAACAAGACAATTCCTACTAATACCATTTCCGATAAATATGTGATCTAATTAAGCTTCTTACAAAGGAGTTAATATGAGTCAAAATTTTGCTGAATTAATTAATGCGACAACCAATGCGAGACAACGATTAAAATTACTCGCTGTCTCGCATTTCTTAGAAGGGAAAAGTAGAACTGATATTGCGACTTTTTTAAAGGTAAGCCGTAGAAGTGTCAACATTTGGATTAAAGCATACCTTCATTCTGGGTTAACAGGTCTGGAAGTAAAGCCCCGTAGCGGGAGGCCTCATCGACTCACGCCAGAGCAACTTGCTAACATAAAACAATATGTCATTGATA
>NZ_WTKS01000068.1:0-503 GCF_011378625.1 Pseudoalteromonas sp. c7(2019)
ATCCACCGTGCACGCTTATTCACTTAACCATACAACACCTAAACAGTGTCTAGATGTGTATGTTGTTTCCAAGACGCTTGTGACTCATATTTTACATATGAAAAACAATCGTTTTTCGTGCACCTATCAATTAATAAATTAACTGAGTAGATACGTACTCACATTACAATAACGAATCATCATAATGTGTGCTTTTTATTTTGCTTGATTACAGTATCTAATTTAACTACAAGTAGTTATTTTAAATACTGAGAACAATTTCGTTTATATTTATCACACCAANATTTATCACATCAATCAACTTACTCTGTAAAACAGAACTAAGTCATTGTTATTATGTGATAAATAAGAACATTTATCAGCTTTCCTAATTGTTAAAGAGCAGTGTTAAAAACACTTAATAATCATTCTAAGCAAGAACAGTTATTAAGTATCTTTTATTAAAGTAGTAGTTGGTATCCCCAAGGGGATTTGAACCCCTGTTACCGCCGTGAAAGGGCGGT
>NZ_WTKS01000069.1:0-502 GCF_011378625.1 Pseudoalteromonas sp. c7(2019)
AAATCTTCCAAGTCTAAACGCGACTTTGATAACGCACGTTGTACATCCGATGCGGTTTTAGCATAGATAGACATGCGAATATCATCCCATTGATACTCTTTTATTTTTTCACTAAAAGTCACAGGCTTGCCTCGAGAAATGCAGTTAATGGACTTGAGGCAATCGCTTGTGTGCTTTGCCCACCTAAACCCGCTAAATAAGCTTGGCGACCTGCTTGTACCGCTTTTGCAAAGGCTTCACTCATGGCAACAGGGTTACCTGAGACAGCAATGGCAGTATTGACTAACACCGCATCGGCGCCCATCTCCATTGCAAGTGCTGCGTGAGATGGGCTACCTAATCCTGCATCCACAATCACTGGAATATTAGCTTGTTCGATAATTATTTCTAAAAAGTCAGCCGTTTTAATGCCTTTATTTGAACCAATAGGAGCGCCTAACGGCATTACAGCAGCACAACCGGCAGCCTCTAAATGTTTACACAACACAGGGTCTGCATGCAC